>LJOT01000109.1 GCA_001672075.1 Anabaena sp. CRKS33 | reverse complement strand
GAACAGGGAACAGGGAACAGGGAACAGGGAACAGGGAACAGGGAACAGGGAACAGGGAACAGGGAACAGGGAACAGGGAACAGGGAACAGGGAATAGGTTTTGGGCAACTTTACTTTTCGTTACTTATGTCGGTTTTTTCCGTTCACCTACTTACTTCCTATCACCTATCACCTGTAACCTGTCACCTGTCACCTATCACCTATCACCGATACCCATTACTTATTCATTGATGCTAGATGGTGCGGTAGTCGTGTCCGCTTGTTGTTGTCGTTGATCGCGTTTTTTGCGGTCTGCTGACAATATATCTGCCATGACGATTAGTGCTTGCGCCATTTTTTCTAGGTTAGAACTGTATAGTTCTAAATCTTTGATCAGTTTGTCTTCTGAAAGATGTAACCCTTTGGCTATGGTTTTTAGTGCTTCTGTTCGTTGTGTATCATCTTTGACGAATCCCGGATCAGATTCTGCCAATAATGCAAATAAACCAATAGCAAATAAGCGACTGTATTTAAAGTGGGAATTGGCTGCAATTGCCTCTAGTTGCCTTTGTAAATCTACATCTTGATTTACGAAAGTTGCTTGACTCAAGCTGGCAATTAAATCCTGAACTGGTACATTGGCCGCTAAAGCTTGTAATCTAGAAGCATCTTGTCGGTAGCGCTGGGGGTTCTGTTCCACTGCGTGACAAATTGCTTGAAAAATTGACTCTTGATCTTGTTCTGGCTGGTAGCCAGCCATGAAACGGTCAAAAGTTGTCACAACGCCCAAGGCATAAATCCCATCATAGCTAAAATCAACATTGACTGACAGTAGGTGCATTTCTACCATCAATTCTTCCACTACCCGGCGGTAAATAGTATTAATCGGCCTGGTATGAAGGTTATAGAACGTTTTTTTTGTATCAGATACCGTACGGACGTTATTCACAAAGAGAATTTTTAAGAGGGACGCATTTCCATTTTCTAGTATGAACTAATTAGGGCTAAATAGTTCAAGTTATATCAAGAACTTAGACTCCAAGGTACACCTTCTAGGGCTTCTTCTTGAGTTTCAAAGATTTCAAATACTGTATCCATCATTGTGACTTCAAACACAAGCTTGGCTTCTGGCGAAATATTACAAATACGAAAACTGCCCTTAACTTTATCAGCATCACGCATCCCAGCTACTAAGGAAGTCAGTCCAGAACTATCAATAAAATTTACTTGGCCTAGATCAGTAACAATATGACGACTAAGTTTAGAAATACATTCCTGTAGTTTCAGCCGAAATTGCCAAGCAGTAGTAATATCTAAGCGACCTGCTGGGGTTAATATTATTATAGTGTTTCCGTCTTGAGTTGTGTAGGTTGTTTGCTCTATATGAATCATTAAAGTAACATCCTTTTGCTAATATTTGCTAATCAAAACAATTATCAGTAGGGTTTCCCAAGACATTTTCAGGGAATAGGGAATAAGCAAGAGGGGGAGAGAAGGAGTGCCTCTTGCCTCTTAATTCTTGTCTATTCTTGAATTGGTTTCCAGTTAATCCAATCTTGAGGTTTAAGGAAAGTCTCATACAACTCGGCTTCGGGAGAATTTGGTTCTGGTTGATAGCCATATTCCCAACGGACTAAAGGTGGTAGAGACATGAGAATTGATTCTGTGCGACCGTTGGTTTGGAGTCCAAAAATTGTTCCTCGGTCATAAACCAAATTAAATTCTACATATCTACCGCGACGGTATAATTGAAAATTCCGTTGGCGATCGCCGTATTCCATGTCATGCCGACGTTGTACAATGGGGGTATAGGCTGGTAGAAATGCTCCAGCACAGTCTTGAACCAAAGCAAATATATCTTCCCAAGTGCGTGATGGTAAATTCCCTACCTGATTGCTATAAATAGCAGCGTCCCCATGAGGATCTGGACCGCGATATATAGAACCTTGACCATCTTGATAATCTAAAAATAAACCACCAATTCCCCGTGTTTCTCCCCGATGTTTGAGATAAAAATATTCATCACACCAACGTTTAAACACAGGATAATATTCAGGATGATGTTGGTCGCAAGCTTGTTTTAAAGTCTCATGAAAGTGTTTTGCGTCTTCAGCAAAGGGATAATAAGGTGTTAAATCCGCACCACCACCAAACCACCACACTGGACCTGCTTCAAAATAGCGGTAATTCAAATGCACTGTAGGTACATAAGGATTGCGGGGGTGTAACACCAAAGAAGTACCAGTTGCGTAAAAACCATGTCCTTCTGCTTCTGGACGTTGAACTAAAATCGAGGGTGGTAAATGAGAACCCCAAACTTCAGAAAAATTCACCCCAGCTTGTTCAAATATTTTACCATCTCGTAGTACACGCGATCGCCCACCCCCCCCTTCTGGACGCTGCCAACTATCTTCCTGAAACTTACCCACACCATCTAATTTTTCTAAACCCTGGGTAATTTGGTCTTGAACATACTGCATAAACTGACTAACTCTAGCCTGAGCATTGACACCAGGGAGAAAATTAGATGATTCTTTTGTGATAGTGGGGGTTTGCGAGTTGGTTAACATAGATTCCCGAACCTAAAATTACAATTTCTAAACAATTACAAATTTTTATTGTCAAAACTTGTCAGCAGTCAGAGTCAAAAATCCGGCTTAATCTGTCAGAACAGCTTTTTATTATAGGTGAAAAGGCCACCTTTCAAAACGCCTGCACATCTCCCTGAGCGCGGAAAGTTATTCTCATCCACAGATATCATATCTGAAGACCCATTTTCCTAGTTATACAAATAATCTTATGATTCTGTTTACAGACTTTCTCCATAGTTTTTTTCACAAGGAGGAGTTTGAGGACAATTTTCTCAAAAGTCATAGTTACCAGACAAAATATAAAGCAATGTTAAGCATTGTCACGGCTATATGCAGCAGATTAAAATCATACCAAATTGGTTATCCAAGTTCATCCACCGCCAACGTCGTCGTTTTTGTGCTTCCCTAGTGCGAACCTACCGAGAAATCAGTTCTGCATCCGTAGATGAATTGTGGCAAAAAGTAGTAGATTTAACAGATGTTTCCTGGCATCCTCTACTTAAAAGTACCAATGTTCCCTTGGGACTAGTCCCCAAACCGGGCTTGATTTTTCAAGCAGTGACAAGGTTTTGGCCAATTCCGATTCGGATTTTTGTAGAACGAGTCAGTCCCAAACGGACGTTAAGTATCCGGGTTTTAGCAATTCCTGGTATAGAAGAAAGAGTAATATACCAAGTAGAATCAACGCTTTACGGATCTTACTTATCTTATTCTGTGACTTTGCGTGGTTGGTTATCCCCCCTAATTTGGTCTTTATCTCGTCCTTATGTAGATCGGGTCGCTAAGGCGCTGATAGAATCTGTAGAAAATCCTGGATTATCCCAGAAAAAATCTTTACATGGTAGCTGCTTTGATTTTTAGAGTCTGGGAAATTCTTGACCACTGACAACTGACCCCAATAAAGTTAAGATTCATCTATCAATGAAAATTTTTTAAGCTTTATAGAAGCGGCAACGGTAAACACATTATGTATGATGTCTTAGATTCCCATTCAGTCCTGGAAGTGTTGCGACCAGTAGAAGATCCAGAACTTCGTAAAAGTCTGGTAGAACTCAACATGATTCGCAACGTTAAAATTGACGGTGGCCAGGTTAGTTTCACCTTGGTGTTAACTACCCCTGCTTGTCCTCTCAGGGAATTTATAGTTGAAGATTGTCAAAAAGCTGTTAAAAAGTTGCCCGGTGTCACAGATGTAATTATAGAAGTCACAGCAGAAACACCCCAGCAAAAAAGCTTACCAGACCGCAATGGTGTTCCCGGAGTGAAAAATATTATTGCTGTTTCTAGCGGTAAAGGTGGTGTTGGTAAAAGTACAGTGGCGGTAAATATTGCAGTTGCTTTAGCACAAACTGGGGCTAAAGTCGGTTTATTAGACGCGGATATTTACGGACCAAATGATCCTACCATGTTGGGTTTGAGTGACGCTGAAATTAATGTTCGTTCCAGTGATGGCCGCGATATTCTTGAACCAGCATTTAATCATGGTGTTAAACTAGTTTCTATGGGCTTCTTAATTGATAAAGATCAGCCTGTAATTTGGCGTGGTCCCATGCTCAATGGTGTAATTCGGCAGTTTCTCTATCAAGTAGAATGGGGAGAATTGGATTATCTGATTGTGGATATGCCACCGGGAACAGGAGATGCTCAATTAACTTTAACCCAAGCAGTACCTATGGCAGGTGTTGTGATTGTGACTACACCACAAACGGTTTCCCTGTTGGATTCCCGTAAGGGTTTACGGATGTTCCAGCAGCTAAATGTACCAGTTTTGGGAATCGTGGAAAATATGAGCTATTTTATACCTCCAGATCAACCAGATAAACAATATGACATTTTTGGTTCTGGTGGTGGTTCTAAAACGGCCACAGAATTAGGAGTCCCCTTGTTAGGATGTGTACCATTAGAGATTTCTACGAGAATAGGCGGTGATAATGGTGTACCAATAGTTATTGGTGAACCTGACACAGCCGCAGCTAAAGCCTTAACAGCGATCGCTCTTACCGTAGCAGGTAAAGTATCAGTTAATGCCTTGACATAAAACTTGACATAAAATTTTGGGAAGAGGTGATTGGGAATATATTACCAATTACCAATTACCAATTACCAATTACCCATTATCCATTACCAATTACCCAGTACCCTTTTAAAGCCCTCTGCCTCACACAATGTTATCAAAACCTTCTTTCCCTAAAATGCGTTGGCAATATTGGCTTAAGCCTTGGCAACAAATGGACGGGCTATTGTTTTTTTTACCCGTTGCCGTTAGTATGTTTGGTGGGCTGATGATTCTGAGTACAGAACTCAAGCAACCTGTAACTGACTGGTGGTGGCACTGGTTAATAGCTGCCATTGGTTCAACTATCGCCTTATTTTTAGCTCGTTGTCGTTACGAAAATCTAATACAATGGCATTGGTTTATTTACGGACTAACCAACGTTAGTTTAATAGCCGTCATGTTTGCCGGTACTAGTGCCAAAGGCGCGCAGCGTTGGATTAGTATAGCTGGTTTTAATGTCCAACCCTCGGAATTTGCCAAGGTAGGATTAATTATCACCTTAGCTGCTTTATTACATAGGTCTACAGCCGCCACACTGTCAAGTGTTTTCCGGGTGTTGGCAATTACGGCTATACCTTGGGCATTGGTATTTTTACAGCCAGACTTAGCCACATCTCTTGTATTTGGGGCTATATTTCTAGGAATGTTGTATTGGGCAAATGCTAACCCCGGCTGGTTAATACTCATGATTTCCCCTGTCATAGCTGCCATCTTATTTAGTATATCTTGGCCATTCTCAACACCCATAATTTTATCTAAAGAAATATCATTGAGTATATTAGGTTTAATATGGGCAGTGGCCATGGGAATAGTCGGTTGGTTTAGTCTTCCCTGGAAGAGATTTGGTTTTGCTGCTATTGGTTCATTATGTTTAAATATGCTCGGTGGTGAATTAGGTATTTTTGCCTGGAATCATATATTAAAAGAATATCAGAAAAACCGACTTAGTGTATTTATCAACCCTGAACATGATCCTCTGGGTGCGGGTTATCACTTAATTCAATCGCGTATTGCTATTGGTGCCGGTGAAATTTGGGGCTGGGGTTTATTTAAAGGTCCTATGACTCAACTGAATTTCGTTCCTGAACAACATACAGACTTTATTTTTTCGGCCGTTGCTGAAGAATTTGGCATTGTGGGCTGCTTAATTTTACTATCTATCTTTTGCTTAATTTGTTTCCGCTTACTTCATGTAGCACAAACCGCTAAAGATAACTTTGGTTCGCTTTTAGCCATTGGCGTTTTATCCATGATTGTGTTTCAACTTATTGTTAATGTTGGCATGACCGTGGGTTTAGCACCAGTGGCAGGAATTCCTTTACCATGGATGAGTTATGGGCGATCGGCTATGTTGACTAACTTTATTGCTATTGGTATAGTAGAATCTGTAGCTAATTATCGTCAACGTCAAAAGTATTAGGTTTAAATCACAAAAATCTAGTCCGATATAGTCGAATATTAACATCTGCGGCCTAAAAATATTGACACTCATTCCTCCCTAAAAGCATTAAGCTAGAAATAGGAAATCAAGGAGGGTAAATATAATATGATGATCCTGCCAGGAACAACTGTTCGCGTCAAAAATCCCGCTGATATATATTATCGCTCTGAAGGACTTGTACAACGAGTTAGTGATGGTAAAGTGGCTGTACTATTTGAAGGTGGTAATTGGGATAAAATAATTACTTTCCGTCTCCCAGAATTAGAACCTGTGGAAACTACAGTCCAGAAAAAGGGGAAATAGCAAGTTAGTCAGTGGTCATTAGTAAATATTAAATTCTAGACACGCAACTTGCATAATACATGAGATCGTAGTCAGGACTTTAGTCCTCTTTTTGAGACGCTATGGGGACAAAATCAGGGCTAAAGCCCTGACTACAAAGAAAAGATGATAATTTTTTGTGACACTTGCGTGTCGTCCTTTTTTAATTCTTAATTGTTCATGCGTTTACCTTTACCACAGTTCACTACGGGTGATAGCGGATTGCCACCTAGTAATCGCTATTCTCAACATTTTGCGGAAGTAATTGAAACCAACACTACAGAATTTTTAGCTCAGTGTTTAGAACCGGAAGACTTGAGTTTCCCACCAATGCCACCTTTTGGTAGTTGGGTGAGTGCTGTGGATGAAGAATCTGGTAATCAAGTTTATGCTATAGTCTATCATGCCACAACTATGCCTGTTGATTCTGTACATCGGGCAGTTGCTTTAGGGTTATCCTTAGAAGCTTTGCGTGAGGAACAACCCCAAATATTTGCTATGCTAAAAACTGAATTTAGAGCCGCAATTGTGGGATTTGAGGAAAAATCTATAAATAGTCATCATGGCAAGATGTATCAATATTTGCCACCTCGTCCCCCACAAATTCACCAAGCGGTTTATCGCTGTCAACCGGAGGCCATTATTCAGTTTACTGAAGATTTGGATTTTCTGCGAACATTACTGATGATTAATGGTGCGCCAGTAGATTCTCTGGCCGCAGCAGCTATTCGTGGAGTGTATCAGTTACGCAAAACTGAGCGAGAATGGTTGATTAAAGCCGGACGACACCTGAGTATATTACTCAAGGATGATTATGACCGTCTGCGCTTTATTTTGAGTCAAATCCACCCATAGTGATTTTTGACAAACCCTAATTAATTGCGTTTAACTAGTTGGCTTTCCACTTTCCTAGATTAAGAGAGTTGATGATAATGATCAAATTACTTATTTTTGGACTAATCGTGATTTATGTTGGTGGTGTGTGGAAATTTTGGACCGGATTTAACAGAACTAATTTTAACCAAACTTTACCCAACCGCATAGGTTTAGCTTTGTTGTGGCCTGCTTTATTTTTGGCTAATCCATCCTATCGTCGCAATTTTAGAAAAGCGTTGAAAGGATAAATTAATTCATAATTAAGTAGGTTGGCGTTAAAAATTGTCGTTATGACAAGGGAACAGGGAACAGGGAACAGGGAACAGGGAAGAGGGAACAGGGAACAGGGAACAGGGAACAGGGAACAGGGAATAGGGAATAGGGAATAGGGAATAGGGAATAGGGAACAGGGAATAGGGAATAGGGAATAGGGAACAGGGAACTTTACTTTTTGTTACTTATGTCGGTTTTTTTCCGTTCACCTACTTACCAACCAATTATGAATTAATTATCATCTTTGTGAGGATCTTTGTTAAAAATTGTGCAAATTGACTAAAAAGCTTGAATCCATTCCTTAACAGAATACTCTATCCAAATACCGTTTTGCCAATAGGGATCAGATTCCACTAATTGACGAACGGTGTTTTCGTCTTCAGCTTCATAAATAGCAAAAACTTGAGTTACATCTTTTGTCGGTCCAATGGTAATCAAAATCCCTGCTTGCTTCTGTTTTGCTAATCCTGCTAAATGATCTTGACGATAGGGTTCACGTTTAGTGAGAACGTCTTCACAGTAACTTCCCCACATTATGTATTTTGTCATAACTGCTGATGATTGATAGTTATTAAAAACTATAGCAACATGAGGTTTTTTAAGATAGAGATTGATGATCAAGTTTTTAGTTTCACCAATATCCATGTATACTTAGGGCTTGCTGAAAAAGTTGTCTGTGGGGGGAGGGAACTCTTAACAGGGAACAGGGAACAGTTTTAACTGTCTGGATATCCTCAATTTTCCAAATCCGACAAAGAAAAATCTAGGTATGTGGTTATTACACCAATCCCAATGAGAAAGAAATTATATTTTTCGTCTATCTTCAGGTAGATTTTTATTAAAATAAATTACAATTTTGTATAACAAATTACAGTTTAATAGTTAAATATGGAACTAATATCTCAGTTTAAAAAGACGACTAATCAAAAATATGGGTAGACAATTTAACCGACGTAAATTTCTGCTTTACAGTGCTGCGGGTATTGGTAGTAGCATTTTTTTAAAAGCTTGTGCTAATAATACCCCCAATACTGCGAATAGTCCCGCCGTATCTATCAGTACACCTACTGTAGCTAGTACGGATGGTAAAACCATCAAAGTAGGTATTTTACATTCTCTCAGTGGCACAATGGCCATTAGCGAGAAAAGCGTTGTAGATGCGGAAAAACTAGCAATTAAGGAAATTAACGCTGCTGGGGGTGTTTTAGGTAAACAAATTGAAGCAGTTGTGGAAGACGGTGCTTCTAATTGGGATACCTTTAGAGAAAAAGCTACCAAATTGATTGACCAGGATCAAGTAGCGGTAGTTTTCGGTTGTTGGACTTCTGCTAGTCGCAAAAATGTCAAGCCAGTTTTTGAGAGCAAAGACCATATGCTGTGGTATCCTGTGCAGTATGAAGGTCAAGAATGTTCTAAAAACATTTTTTACACTGGTGCAGCCCCAAATCAACAAATTGAACCTTCTGTTGATTGGTTGTTGAAGAATAAAGGTAAAGAGTTCTTTTTAGTCGGTTCTGACTATGTTTTCCCCCGCACTGCTAATAACATTATTAAAGCTCAATTAGAGGCTTTAGGTGGGAAAACTGTCGGGGAAGATTACTTACCTTTGGGTAATACGGAAGTAACAGCTATTATCACGAAAATTAAGCAAGTTTTACCAAAAGGTGGAGTAATCTATAATACTCTAAATGGTGATAGTAATGTTGCTTTCTTCAAACAGTTGAAAGGAGCGGGATTGACACCAGAAAAGTATCCTTCCATGTCCGTGAGTATTGCGGAAGAGGAAGTTAAAGCTATTGGTGTGGAGTATCTAAAAGGACATTATGCTGCTTGGAACTATTTTCAAACAGTAGACACACCTGCCAATAAGAAATTTGTGGCGGCTTTCAAGAAAGAATACGGTGAAGATAGAGTAACAAATGACCCAATGGAAGCGGCCTATATCGCCGTGTATTTGTGGAAACAAGCAGTAGAAAAAGCTACTACAACTGACTTGGCGAAAGTCCGGTCCGCGGCCTATGGTCAAACTATAGATGCACCAGAAGGAAAAGTGACAGTTAATGCCAATCATCACATATCAAAAATTGTGCGGATTGGTCAAGTCAGACAAGATGGCCTATTTGACATTGTTTATGCTACCCCTGCACCAGTTGAACCAGTTCCCTGGAATCAATTTGTAAAAGAGACTAAGGGATTTGCTTGTGATTGGTCAGATCCTGCAAAAGGTGGTAAATACAAGAAAGGTTAATTTTGTGATCAGTTGTCAGGAGTAGTTATAGAACACATTGCATCTAAATGAGGTATGTATGGGCGGGCAGGATGCCCACCCCACAGGAGTATTAGTATTCATATTTGTACCTCGTTTAGTGGCAATTTTGTGATGTGAAAATAACTAAAAAATAACTAATAACTGACAACTGACTATTAAGAATAAATTGATAATTGCGGGGAGAAAATGTTAACAGGTTTTTTAGAAGCTGTCTTTAATGGTGTTAGTATTGGTGCTGTTTTATTGATTGCTGCGCTAGGATTAGCTATCATATTTGGCTTAATGGGTGTCATTAATATGGCTCATGGTGAGCTAATAATGTTTGGTGCTTATACGACTTTTGTGGTGCAAAATGTTTGTAAGCAATTGGGGGGGGGTTGGTTTGAGGTTTATATATTTTTGGCTTTGATTATCGCTTTTATTTTCACCGCTGGTGTGGGATTAATTCTGGAAAAAAGTGTAATTCGTTATCTCTATGGACGACCTTTAGAAACTCTGTTAGCAACCTGGGGAGTAAGTTTAATTTTTCAGCAGTTTGTCCGCAGTGTCAATTTATTATTGATCATGGGGATAGCTTTGTTTTCTCTTCTGTTTTTTGGGGGTTTATGGATTTTAAATTCTCGGAATAATTTCCAGAAAACTCGTAATTGGGTTGTAGGAGTTTTACTATTTTTGTCTTTAGGATTGACAATTACAATCTGTAATTTGTTAAGTAAAATCTATCAACAAGGGGTAACTTTACCCTGGTTTGGCGCTCAAAATGTGGATGTTACAGCCCCTAGTTGGTTACAAGCTGGTGTATCTTTAGCTGGTGTACAATTACCCTATGCGCGGTTATTTATTATTGCTTTGACGATTATTTGTGTGGGAGGAATTTATCTATTTTTGCAAGGTTCTCATTGGGGATTAAGAATTAGGGCTGTAACGCAAAATCGCAGCATGAGCGCCTGTTTGGGTATCCCCACTCAACAAGTTGATGCGATTACCTTCGCGCTGGGTTCAGGGTTAGCTGGTGTGGCTGGATGTGCAATTAGTTTACTCGGTTCTGTTGGACCAAATACCGGACAAAATTACATTATTGACACTTTTATGGTGGTGGTTGTCGGTGGTGTGGGTAATTTAGCTGGTACGATTTTGGCCGCTTTGGGAATTGGGACAATTAATTATTTGATTGGTTCGGGAACTTTGGCTTTGTTGTTGGGTGCGGTTCAGCCTTTGGCTGACTTATTTAGTTTTTTTGCAACTACAAGTATGGCTAAGGTGATGGTTTTTGCTTTAATTATTGTGTTTTTACAATGGAAGCCGGGAGGAATTTTTCCCCAAAAGGGTCGTCATGTTGATGTTTAAATTATGGGAAATTAACCGCAGATAAACGCAAATAAACGCGGATTTGAGAAAATAGATAAGTTAAGAATGATGAAACTTAAAATGAAAATTAAAAAGGGGCGAAATTTAATATTAGTTGAAGTTGGGGTGGTTTGTGCGATCGCTTTAATTTTGATTTTGATTATGCCGGTGTTACTTTCAGATTTTCGTCTGAATTTATTGGGACGGTTTTTGTCTCTGGCTATTGTGGCTTTGGGAATTGATTTAATTTGGGGTTATGCTGGTTTATTGAGTTTGGGACATGGGATTTTCTTCGGTTTGGGTGGATATGCGATCGCTATGTACCTAAAATTGCAAGTTCCCACGGGGGAATTACCGGATTTTATGGCCCTTTATGGTGTTACGGAACTTCCTGGATTTTGGCGGCCTTTTTCTGATTTTCCTCTGTCCATGGCTGCTGTGGTGATGATTCCAGGTTTGTTAGCAGGATTACTCGGATATTTAGTATTTCGTAATCGCATTAAGGGGGTTTATTTTTCGATTTTGACTCAAGCTGCAATTATTGTATTTTTCAATTTTTTTAATGGACAACAACAATTTTTTAATGGCACAAATGGACTCATAGATTTTACCACTTTTCCGCCTTTGTCCTGGGGAGTTAATGGCAGTGGTGCTATAGTTAGTGATAGCAAAACTCAATTTGTTTTTTATGTCTTGACGGTGATATTTTTGGCGGCTATTTATGGGCTTTGTCGCTGGTTAACTAGTCGACGTTTTGGCAGATTATTAATCGCTATTCGTGATGATGAAAGTCGGGTAAGATTTTCTGGCTATGACCCCACAGATTTTAAAGTATTAGTATTTGCAGTTTCGGGAGCAATTGCTGGTATAGCTGGGGCATTTTACACCGTTCAAAGTGGTTCTGTATCCCCCAGATCCATGGATATTGGCTTTTCTATTGAAATGGTGATTTGGGTGGCTGTGGGGGGACGAGGGACGTTAACCGGAGCGGTTATTGGCACTTTATTGGTTAATTATGCCCGGACTTTTTTAAGTGAACAATTCGCGGAAATATGGCTATTTTTTCAGGGTATACTATTATTAACTATCGTCATTTTGCTCCCTGACGGCATTATGGGATGGTTAAATAAACAAAATATCCCTTTTTGGAAACGTCAGCAATTAAAATTTTCTGATACCTATCCTAGTTTAGAAGAAGATATGGAAGTGAAACATGAACGCGAAAATATTGGAAACTGAAAATGTCACCGTTAGTTTTGACGGTTTTAAAGCCTTAAATCACCTAAATTTTAGTATGAATGTTGGTGAATTGCGGGTAGTAATTGGTCCAAATGGAGCAGGGAAAACTACCTTTTTGGATGTGATTACAGGTAAGGTGCAACCAACCATAGGAAAGGTATTATTTAAGGGTAAAAATTTACGTTCTTTAGCTGAACATCAAATTGCACGCTTGGGAATTGGCCGCAAATTTCAAACCCCACGCATATATCTGAATTTAACACCTGTTGAGAATTTAGAAATCACTAGTAATCGTCAGAAAAATGTCTTTTCTACCTTGTTTCGTTCTATCAATTCTGCGGAAAAAAATAGTCTCAAAGGCTTATTAGAAACCATTGGTTTAACTGCAAAAGCAAATATTCCAGCGGCTTTATTATCCCACGGAGAAAAGCAACGTTTGGAGATTGGAATGTTAGTAGCACAATCTCCTGATTTATTACTTGTTGATGAACCTGTAGCTGGTTTAACAGATGAAGAAACCTATAATATCGGTAATTTGTTATTAACATTAGCGGCAAGTCATTCAATTTTAGTCATTGAACATGATATGGAATTTGTGCGACAAATCGCTAAGAAAGTTACAGTATTACATGAGGGTTCGGTATTGTGTGAAGGTGATTTTGAGGAAGTCAGAAATGACCCCCGCGTTATTGAAGTATATTTGGGAAAACAGGAAGAGAATCACACCCCCCTTAGTCCCCCCTTGTAAAGGGGGAAACAAGAATCCCCTCCCCTTGTAAATGGGAGGGTGGGGTAAAATTGGGAAAATTAAAATATAGGACTCCTATTTGATTTTTGATAGCTTGCGTGGCGTAGCCATACAAGACTCAGTAGGTATCAATTCTGTCTTTCTTCCTGTGTTCCCTGTTCC
>LJOT01000688.1 GCA_001672075.1 Anabaena sp. CRKS33 | reverse complement strand
AGCTGTTATCAATCCTTTGACTGAGGTTAATGATATCGTTACCACTACCTGTTGTTGCATTAGTAAACCTTTCAATGTTGGTGTAAGTTGTGCCATCTGCTAGGGTAAAGTTTTTAGTCGTATTACTTTCATCTATGGTTATCGCTGTGGTAGCTGAACTGAGATTACCATCAATAATAGTATCAATTCCTGCACCCCCATCAATGACATTGATTCCTGCACCCCCGGTAATTACGTCATCTCCATTACCTGCATCAATAGTGTCATTACCATCACCAGCATTAATGCTATCGTTCCCATCTTCAGTATTAATGCTATCATTACCACTACGTGCAGTAATGCTATCATTCCCAGCACCGCTATTAATAGTATCATTACCATCCCCAGTAACGATGTTGTCGTTAGCGCTTGTTGCGGTAATTTGGAACCGTTCTATATTACTGAAACTTACTTGGTCATAACCACTGGTGTTGTAGTAAGCAAAGTAAGTACCATCAAAACCACCATTGCCATTGTTATAAACATTGCTATAAATCCCCGCTTGAGGTGATGTTCCTGTGTAGGTATTGCTGGAGTAATCTACAATTAATACATCATTCCCTGCTCCTCCATCTACTCCGTCAGATCCTAACCCGGTATTGATGGTGTCATCTCCACTACCTGTATTAAAGCTGTTATCAATCCTTTGACTGAGGTTAATGATATCGTTACCACTACCTGTTGTTGCATTAGTAAACCTTTCAATGTTGGTGTAAGTTGTGCCATCTG
>LJOT01000108.1 GCA_001672075.1 Anabaena sp. CRKS33 | reverse complement strand
ATGTTCTATTTTAGGAATAGCAGCAGCAGAATTAATTAATATCATTAGTTTAGCAATAAACCAAAATATCAAAATTCAGCATTTAGCAAAATTATCACCTATTTATCCCAGTTTATCAGAAATTCTCATCGAAACAGCACGAGAATGGCATAGACACAGAATTAATAAAAACCATGCTTTTCAAGAATTATTAGCAAGTTTCTTTAATTTTCGTCGTGATTGGAATTTATAGTGTATTATTCATAATTTATCAGGACTTACGCAAAAATCAAGTATCAGTATTTATCTGCGTTTATCTGCGTTTATCTGCGGTCAATTATTCTTAAAATCTTATTTTATTTTTCACCCTATTCTCTATTTTTATTTTTCCGTTGTCCCTTTTCCGTCAAAGAAACGCTACCAATTCCTTGTAAAATACCCCTCCCAACCAAACCTAAACCCCGGCCAATAACTTGAGTCAGTACAAAAACAATTCCAGTTCCTAAAAACCCTAATAATGATTGTAAACGGGGAGCAATAGCATCTCGAAATTCTAGCATTAATGTCACTCCTAGAGGAATACCAGAAAGTTCCGCTAATTCTTGGGTACGAGGAGCATAAATTGATATTTTAGCAATACCACGAGGTGCAAAAACAAATAACTCATAACGACTTTCAAAAATTGTTTGAGCTTCATTTATATATTGATTTAATCGGTATTTCCAAGATAAGTTATTTCTAAATCTTTCAATTTCTCTAGTCGAAATCATTTGTCTGTGATAAAAGTTTTGTTTGATTGTTTCAACGTCTGCTAAATAATTTAATAGTGGTTGAATTACATTATTAGCTATATGAATCAATAAATTTTCTAAAATTAATAATGCTTGAGATTGAGCTTCTTTACTACCAAAGGGACAAGAAACATTATCAATATATAAATCTGTACATAGTAGCAGATAGGATAAAAAATCCCCAAATAATGGAACTTTTTTAATTATTTCTTTTTGTAAGTCTGTGTTTTTATCTAATAAGAATTTAACTAGGTTTATCTCTTGTTTATCTAAACTAATACGGGAGTAATTACTAAAGAAATCTGTAATACTAAATTGCCATAAATCCAGTAAAATCTGCTCTTTTAAATTAAATATTTGATTTTTATTAAAATTAAAATTCCGAATTTCATCCAACTGTTGAAAAAATTTATGAAGGATAATATAAAGCAATTCTCGCTTTTTATCTTCTCCGAGAATGTCAATTTCTAAAGGTGTATCTGTGAGATTTTCTAAAGGAAACTTGAGTTTATTTAAACATAATGTTAATAATTCAGATTGTAATTGTTGAGAACTCACTCCAGTTGGTATATCTATTAAAGGTTGTGTCTCTGATTTAATAATTACTTGATTAATAGGGGTTTTTGGTGGTAAATTCGGTGGTAAATTCTGCCTTTTGTGTGGTAATTTTAATAAATTACTAACAAACCAACGAGCCGCTAAAAGTTCCCGTCTTTGTCCTGCTAAAATTGCTTTATTTAATAGCGTTATTCCTGGTAATTTTAACTGTTCTGTCACTTGATATAAAGTATCATCAATATAGTTAATTCCTGAACTTTGTAAGTGATTTCGCAACTTACCTGCTAGAGAAGATGAGGTAAAATTAGACATTTTTCCATCTTCAAACCAATAATAACCTCCATTGGCTACCTGCTCAAGAATCGGGACTAATTGAGAAATTGAGACACCTTTAGGACAATAGCCATTTATTCCTATCGCTTTGGCGGATATAATTAGTTCCCGTTGAGATGTGCTAGTTAAAAGTAATATAGGGATATGAGGGTATAAAGTTTTTAGTTGTCTACAAAATTGCTCCCCTAACTGCTCATTATTTAATGCTAAAATTATTAAGTGGATTTGCTGATAATTAACAGCCAATATTTCCGCTATAACCTTTAAAGCAGAAGTATCTGAGGGAACATCTGCTATGACTTGTAAATTGGGAATAGTTTCCAATGTTACCTTTAGTCCTAAACGGAAAATTGGATCGGGATCAATTAATAACAATTGTAAAATGCGATCGCTCATTGGCCATATAATATCAAAGTTGGCAAGATCTTTGGCGTGATTATTGTTCTCCTGACAATTTGCGGAGAAAATTCCTGTAAATGTCCATCTCAAGGGGGTAAAAAGCTGCTAATCTGGATTTTCACCACTGTTGAGCCAGAAAATAAACGGTTATGACCATCACAATCATCCTCAACAACGACTCCATTTATAATTTGGATCTGTCACCTGCTTTAATGGTGATTGAACCATTACTCCAAGAGGGAAACATTTCCTCCTATGAACAGCAACTGCGTTTAGACATTAATTATGAACGAGTCGCAAATGATCCACGAGAACTATCGGAAATTCCAGAGGTCAGACTGTGGTTTGTCCGTCTTGATGCTAAACATCCGTGGTTGCCATTTTTACTAGACTGGAAAGCGGGAGAATTAGCTCGTTATGCGGCCATGTTAGTACCTCATCAGTTTAGCTCCAAAGAAGGTATCCAATACAACCCAGAAGCCTTAGAAATATTCTTGATGCAGAAGATATTTATTTTAAGTGATTGGTTGCACAAACAAGATATTGTTAGTCCATCTCGACTGAGTTCTTTAGCACAAATTCTGGGTTATGAATTAGATGATGCTTTCTTTGAAATGATTGAAAAGGGTAATTCCTAAAGACAAAATCAAAAAGACAAAATCAAAATCTCAAACTTTGCTCCTTTGCTATTTGGTGCGAATATAATTCCTACTCTCATTATGCAGCACTGATAACACTTATTAGACATTTCCTTGATAAAATTAGTGATTTTGGATTTGAGATTCAAAATCCCAAATCCAAAACCCAGAATTGATAATATTCAACCTCCCCAAATTTTTTCTAATACTATTTGGGGTGAAATATCCGCTACTTTCCCAGTATGTGAGGTCATAGTCAAGACTTTTTCACTGGTGGGTAATAATTTTAATGATTCCGTAGAATTAAGCAATGCAATTGTATATGTTTCTACTGCTATACTCAGTTGCAGGTAGCTATTTTCTACAGACAACATTAAACTAGCACCAGCAATTATAGCAGTTAATTTGCCAATATCTTCGGGGGAAGTAACTTGAATATTGTCACAACTTTGTAAAAGTGATTTGACTAAAGGCTGATTATTGGCTTCTTTAATGACCACAATAGGTAAATCAGGTTGTTTTTGTTGACAAGCTTCAATAATTTGTCGCCAATTTTCTTCGGGATAAGTTGTATCTAAACTAGCCCCACCACCATTAATGAGGATAAAACCTGTTTCATTTACTCCTAAGCGTTTTTGTTCACCTTGCGCCCATTCAATATCTATTTTAGGCACATTTACAGATAAGGCTGGACAATCAGTATCAATCTTTAAAGGTTTTAGTAAGTCATGGTACGTCTTTGCCACATACTGGGATAGATTTGGCGCGATTCGATGAGTCAGAAAAACCGCACCTTGGCCTTGGTAGCCAATGCGCGTCGTAATTCCTGTTAACCACATCAAGAAACCTACAAACCAACTTTGTCCGACGATAATAGCAACATCATACTCTCTATCGCGTATCATACCAACGAAGTTACCCCAATCCGCCAGACTATTACGATCTTTGTAATCAAAAGTTAATACGTCGTGAACAGACTTGCTTACCCGATAAGCAGCCTTTGACTTAGGTTCTACAACAACATCTATCTGTGCGTGAGGATAATAACGCTTCAGATCATCAAGAGTGGCAAAGAAAAGAATTTGGTTATCAATTGAACCAGGTACAAGAGCTACTACACGCATAATATTTATTAACGCTTATCGTTTTATATTTTAGGAGAATATAGGTTAGGTATTGAGAATTAACAGTCAGAAGTAAAAAATAGGTTTTTAGCACCCTGGGACTTATGTTAACATTTTTGTATCAGCAAATAGCCATATTGAATAAACTTTCTTAGGTTGTCTTATGTTAACTAACATTCCTGAAAACCAGACTCCCCCAGTAGAAATTGTTCCTGATTGGCAACCCAGTCCACCCCCAACTGATTTAATATTTGATGATGGAGTTCCCTTGGAAAGTAACCGTCACCGCATAGCCATGAATGTTTTAATTGATTCCCTAGAACAAGCATGGTCAGACCGCAATGATTTCTTTACTGGTGGTAATATGTTTATATATTACAGCAGTAAACAAGCCAAAAACAACGATTTTCGAGGTCCTGATTTTTTTGCAGTCCTGAATGTTGATGGTAATAGATCCCGTCAAGGTTGGGTAGTATGGGAAGAAGAAGGACGCTATCCAGATGTGATCATTGAATTGATGTCTCCTTCCACTAAAAATGTAGACTTAGGACTCAAAAAGAATCTTTATCAAAACACATTTAAAACTAGAGACTATTTCGTTTATGATCCCTTTAATCCCGACTCATTACAAGGTTGGAGTTTAAATAGTAATTCAATATATCAACCTTTACAAGCTAATCAAAAAGGTTGGTTGTGGTGCGAAACTTTAGGATTTTGGTTAGGAAATTGGGACGGAACATTAACTAGAGAAACCACCACCTGGCTAAGATTTTATGACCAAGCAGGAAATTTAGTTTTATTACCAGGAGAAGCCGAACGTCAAAAAGCCGAAACCGAACGTCAAAAAGCCGAAGCTGAACGTCAAAAAGCCGAAGCTGAACGTCAAAAAGCCGAAGCCGAACGTCAAAAAGCCGAAGCCGAACGTCAAAAAGCCGAAGCCGAACGTCAAAAAGCCGAAGCCGAACGTCAAAAAGCCCAACAAGCAGAACAAGCCAGGAAAGAGGCTATACCCAAATTATTAGAAATGGGGTTGAGTTTAGAGCAAATTACCCAAGCTTTAGGATTATCCCCTGAGTAAAAAATTACCCCTTGCGTCATACGGGAGCGTCAACAGGTTTATTTTCAGCTATTTTATAGACCTTTTACCACCATCCACATCTATCCTACTACAATATCTAAAATATTATTGGTGGGATAGATTGCATTATGTAACCAAGGTGATTCTGGTTTGATTTTGATCACTAGTTGACAAACTGAATATCTTTATTGACGCTCCAATAAAATTAATTTTTTTGTTACTTTGTTAATTCAGACTTACTCTCATAGTATCATTTCTGTTTTGAGTTCCCAGACTCTCGAAATCAAGTTAACATACAGCTAAGTGCATGATAATGACAAATAAAAAATGGGCCGTTAAACGAATAACAGTTAATCTAGCAACACAAGAGGCAGAAAAACTAGAAAAATATTGTCAACAGACAGGGAGACCAGCAACAGATGTAATTCGGGAACTAATTAGAAGTTTACCCCAGGGGGAGGAGGTGGCAAACAATTAAAAATTATCAATTCCCAGCAAATTCCCACACTAATTCAGTTACAATTTGTAAAGAAATTGAACAAGGAACGAGGGAATGCGCGTTGCAATTGTGGGTGCGGGACTTGCTGGGTTATCAACTGCGGTAGACTTAGTAGATAGGGGCTGTGAAGTAGAAATTTTCGAGTCTCGTCCCTTTGTGGGTGGCAAAGTCAGCAGTTGGGTAGATAATGATGGTAATCATATTGAAATGGGGCTGCACGTCTTTTTCGGCTGCTACTACAATCTGTTTGCATTAATGGAGAAGGTTGGCGCTGGAGAAAACTTACTCATTAAAGAACATAGTCACACTTTTATCAATAAAGGCGGAAAAACAGGAGCTTTAGATTTTCGCTTTTTCACCGGTGCGCCTTTTAACGGATTAAAGGCATTTTTTACCACTTCTCAACTGTCTTTACAGGATAAACTCCAAAATGCGATCGCTTTGGGTACTAGCCCAATAGTACAGGGTTTAGTAGACTTTGACGGAGCAATGAAAACTATCCGCAAATTAGATAAAATCAGCTTTTCTGATTGGTTTTATAGTCACGGAGGCAGTAAAGGTAGCATTAAACGCCTATGGAATCCTATTGCTTACGCACTGGGATTTATAGATTGTGACAATATTTCTGCCCGGTGTATGTTGACAATTTTCCAGTTTTTTGCTGTCAGAACCGAAGCTTCAATTTTGCGAATGTTGGCAGGTTCACCCTCCGAATATTTACATAAACCTATTGTTAAATATTTAGAAGAAAGAGGCACAAAAATATACACTCGTCGTCAAGTGCGAGAAATTCAGTTTACTGAATCTAATGTGGTTGGGGAAGCGGAAACCCGCGTAACTGGTATATTAGTTGCTCAGGGTGATACAGAAGAACTGATCACCGCTGATGCTTATCTTTGCGCTTGTGATGTTCCCGGAATCCAAAGAGTTTTACCCCAAGCCTGGCGAAAATGGCCAGAATTTGATAACATCTATAAACTAGATGCTGTCCCCGTCGCTACAGTGCAGCTACGTTTTGATGGTTGGGTGACAGAACTAGAGGACGAGGAAAAACGTAAACAGCTTTCCGCAGCCGTGGGAATAGACAATTTATTGTACACTGGTGATGCTGATTTTTCCTGTTTTGCTGATTTGGCTTTGACTAGCCCCGCAGATTATTATCGTCCTGGGGAAGGTTCATTATTACAATTGGTGTTAACACCGGGAGATCCTTTTATTAAACAAAGCAATGAAGCGATCGCTCACCACGTGCTTAAACAAGTTCATGAACTATTTCCTTCCTCAAAGGATTTAAACATGACTTGGTATAGTGTGGTTAAATTAGCTCAGTCTTTGTATAGAGAAGCACCCGGCATGGATGAATACCGTCCAGATCAAAAAACACCCATACCTAACTTTTTCTTAGCAGGAAGTTACACCCAACAGGATTATATTGATAGCATGGAAGGAGCAACAATTTCTGGACAACGTGCGGCTAAAGCAATTCTGGAAAGTTTGAATAAGTAGGTAATGGGTAATAACAACTAACCACAGACCAATCTAAAATCCTATGAGTGAATGGCTAGAACATAGTGTACAGGTAGAGGTAGAAGTTCCCATAGAATTAGCATGGGGACTTTGGTCTGATTTAGAACAAATGCCTAAATGGATGAAATGGATTGATTCTGTGCAAATTCTCCCAGATAAACCGGAAATTTCTCTCTGGAAACTGAATACAGGGGGGTTAGAATTTACGTGGAAATCCCGAATTACTAAAATAATTCCTCATCAAATTATTCAATGGGAGTCTGTGGATGGTTTACCAAATCAAGGAGCAATTCGGTTTTATGACCGCTATGATAATAGTATCGTGAAAATGACCGTTTCCTACGCAATTCCTGGCTTAATTGGTAAACTCATGGATAATTTGTTTTTAGGAAAGGTGGTAGAGTCCACAATTCAAGCGGATTTAGAAAGGTTTAAACAATACGCTTTGAATGTGAAGGACAATTAATGTAACCAAAGACGAGTAATTTTCTCCAATGCGGAAATTTCGTCTGCGGTCATTTTCCAACCTAAAGCACCAACATTTTGTTTAACTTGTGCTGCGGTTTTGACTCCAACAATGGGAATTACATTACCTTGAGCTATTAACCAGTTTAAGGATACTTGGGCGGGGGTGCGATGGTACTTTTCACCAATTTCTTGTAACAAAGATAACACTGGAGCAATTTTATTTAAACCATCTTGACTAAATCGCGGATCTATGCTTCTTGCACCTTGAGGTTTTTGGGAGGGTATATACTTACCTGTGAGTAATCCTTGAGCTAGGGGACTATAAGCTAAAATAGTTACACCTAAATCACGGGCTGTTTGGTAAATACCGTTACCTTCTATTTGGCGCGTTATCAGTGAATAACGCACCTGATTTACAGCCAGAGGTACACCCTTGGCGGCTAATATCTGGTGCGCTTCTCGCATTTGAGCAGCCGAATAATTACTGACACCAACTGCCCCTATTCTGCCCCGTTTTACCTCATCTGCCAGGGTATTCATCAGAGTTTCTTGACTCAAAAAGAAGGCAAAAGGCCAATGAACTTGGTATAATTCAATTCTCTCAACTTGGAGACGTTGGAGACTGGCCGTTAAAGCCTCAGATACAGATTTACCGTGCCAACGCCAAGGTAAAGGTCCAAACTTGGTAGCAATTTGTACTTTTTGGTTGGTTTGTTTCATGAACCTGCCTAAAAACTCCTCCGAAAGTCCTAAACCGTAAACTTCCGCAGTATCAAAGAAAGTGACACCAGTATCTAAGGCGGTGTTAAAAGCAGCTTGTAACTCTTCTTCACCGTATTCATGACCATAATTCCAAAATAGTTTATCACCCCAAGCCCAAGTACCGATACAAAGAGGGGGAACAGCTAAACCATTTTTTCCTAAGGTGGTAGTTTCCATTTGGCTAAAATTGACCTTATTTACATTTCTTTACTTTTTTAGTTTACATTGATCAAAGTTAGGTCGTTGGATAATGGCAGTATGAATTATCTTTCGTGCTAAGACGCAAAGGGGCGAAGTTTAAGATTTTGATCGGGAAAATGCTATATCTTGTCAGGAATAGAAAAAATTACCTATGAACGATAATACATATCATAACCAAAACCAATCTCTAGTTTTACCCCAAGTGAATATTTTCACCATGTTCCGGCTAGGATTGTTTCAAATGGGGTTGAGTATGATGTCTATTTTGACTCTGGGGGTACTCAACCGAGTCATGATTCAGGAAATCGCCATTCCGGCTACATTGGTGGCTTTTGTGTTAGCATTGCCTTTATTTGTGTCCCCAACCCGAATTTTATTTGGGCAAATGTCCGATGCTAGACCATTATGGGGATATCATCGCACAAGTTATGTATGGTTAGGAGCAGCAATATTTGCGATCGCTGCCTTTTGTGCGGTACAAGTAATATGGCAGTTAAATTCTGCTAATATTGGCGAAAGTTGGGTATGGACTGGCCAAACAATGGCTTGGACAGCGGTTTTAGGTTTAGTTTTCGTAGTCTACGGACTGGCCATTTGTGCTAGTGGTACGGCTTTTGCGGCTTTATTAGTTGATATTTCCGAAACTGACAACCGTTCTCAAGTTGTCGGTATTGTTTGGTCAATGTTGATGGTAGGGATTATAGTTGGAGCTATTATCAGTTCTAGCTTATTAAACCAATTAACCGCTAATGCACCCATAGAAACTTTACAAGCTGCAATAAATCGCTTATTCCAGATTATTCCCGGCACGGTTTTTTGTTTAGCAATTGTTGCTACTTTGGGGGTAGAAAAAAAATATTCTCGTTTTTTCCATCGTTCTACTCCAGAAAACCGGGAAGATAGTATTACCTTAGGTGGTGCTTGGAAAATTTTAACAGCTAGTCCCCAAACAGGTTTGTTTTTCACTTTTTTATTAGTGATGACTATTAGCTTGTTTATGCAAGATCCTATTCTAGAACCTTACGCGGGACAAGTCTTTAAAATGCCTTTAGCGGAAAGTACCAAACTCAACGTTTTTTATGGAACGGGCATATTAATCTCCTATGGTATCACAGGTTTTTTGATTGTGCCTCGGTTGGGTAAACGCAAAACTATAAAATTAGGTTGTATTTTAGTCGCAATTGCGGCTTTATCACTGGCTTTTTCGGGATTTTCTGCCAACCCCTTAGAACTGAAATCAACTTTAGTTTTATTTGGTTTAGCCACTGGTGTTGTCACCACTGCGGCCGTTAGTCTCATGCTAGATTTGACAATTGCTGAAGCTGCCGGTACATTTATAGGTGCTTGGGGACTTGCTCAGTCTATATCTAGAGGAATTGCAATTGTCATTGGTGGTACTATTTTAGATGTGGGGCGCAAGTTGTTACCAGATAATTTAGTATTAGCTTATGGTCTGGTATTTGCTTTAGAAGCTTTGGGAATGTTAATATCAATTGGTTTTTTAAATCGTGTCAATGTGACAGAATTTCAAACTAATACTAAACAAGCTTTAGCTTCTGTTCTGGAAAGTGATTTAGATTAATAATAGGTAATAGGTAATTGGTAATTGGTAATTGAAAACCAACTGACAACGGACAACTAACAACTGACAACTGACAAATGAACGACTTTTGGAATACGATTTTAGAATTTGCTGAAACCACTACTATCAGAGTAGGAAAACAATTAATGCAGGATTTTGGCAAAGTTCAAGCTACACAAAAACCTGATGGTAGTTTAGTCACAAAATCCGATAAATGGGCAGATCAAGAAATTAGAGATGCCATTGTTTCTACTTTCTCAGGTTACGGCATTTTGAGCGAAGAAAGTGATAACGTGCTGCAAGCAGGTCAGAGTTTTCCTGATAAAGAATGGTGTTGGGTAATTGATCCTTTAGATGGTACAACCAATTTTACCAGAGGACTTCCTATTTGGTCAATTTCTCTGGGTTTACTTTATCGAGGAACGCCGATTTTTGGCTATGTTTATGTGCCACCATTAAATCAAGCATTTTACGGTTTTTGGGCGGGTTCATCGGGCTTAATAACGCCAACGGGAGCATTTTTAAATCATCATCCTATCCATACAAGTAAAGATATTCCTAGCAAAAACCACTTTTTTAATCTTTGTTCTCGCAGTACCGGCATTATTAAACCGGATTTTCCCTGTAAAATTAGGATGTTAGGGGTTGCTAGTTATAACTTTCTGACAGTCGCAACTGGTGCGGTTTTGGGGGGAATTGAAGCCACACCAAAGATATGGGATATTGCAGCTGCTTGGGTAATTGTTCAAGCTGCTGGTGGTACATGGTTATCTCTCAATTCTGTGTCTTTTCCATTATCGCCGGGAATGGATTATAGCGATCGCTCTTTTCCGACCATGGTTGTCAGTAATTTAGGTTTAGTCCCCATTTTTACACCATTTCTCTCCCATCTCAAACTCTAAAATGTCTACTTTGATTTTTTGAAGTTAGTACAATTATGGTATACTATGGCTAAAATCAAAATTTTACAGGACAATAGATCTTATACCTTTCGGTCATACTTTGAGTTACCCTATGAAGCTGATGATATTTTGTCCGAATTTGATTATACACTAATTAAATCCCATTTATCTTTACCGCAGACTACTAACCCACTAAATAAACTCCCAGAACTCAAACAAAGAATAGAAGACATTTTACCTTTTATCAGTTTGAGTAATGAAACCGCAAGAAGAGAAACTTTAGTATCTCCCATACTATTGGAAGTGATTCGTTATTGTCATTGTCAAATGCGAATTGAATATCCTCTTAATATTAATAATCGTCTTAAAGGTAATCTTGATTATCTGTTAATATTAAAGAATAATTTTCTAGTTATCGAAGCTAAAAATGATGATTTAACTAGAGGATTTACTCAATTAGCTGTAGAATTAATTGCTTTATCTCAAATTCAGGAAAAAAGTATATTATATGGTGCAGTTACAATTGGTAATATTTGGCAATTTGGTAAACTTGATAGTAGTGAAAAACAAATTAACCAAGATATTAACTTGTTTAAAATTCCCGGAGATTTAGATAGTTTATTTGCTGTTATTATGGGAATTTTAGAAGGAGTAGAAGTATAGAAATAATAAATAACAAAATTATGAAAGGACTTTGGCTAGAAAATAATCAATTACAATTACGCACTGATATTCCTATTCCTGAACCACCTCAAGGAGAGGCTTTAGTGCGGGTTTTGTGTGCGGGAATTTGTAATACTGATTTGGAATTAATTAAAGGTTATTATCCCTATACTGGCATTATCGGCCATGAATTTGTTGGTGTTGTAGAACAAGGTCCAGAACATTTAATTAATCAAAGAGTAGTGGGTGAAATTAACGCTGCTTGTGGTTATTGTCGCTTTTGTCGCAGTGGACAACCTACCCATTGCGAAAATCGGACAGTTTTAGGTATTGTCAACCGTAATGGTGCTTTTGCGGAATATCTATCTTTACCTATTGAAAATTTACATATTGTACCGGAAAATG
Organism: Anabaena sp. CRKS33; assembly: GCA_001672075.1. Lineage (GTDB taxonomy): Bacteria > Cyanobacteriota > Cyanobacteriia > Cyanobacteriales > Nostocaceae > Dolichospermum. The sequence continues at coordinate 1,394 of LJOT01000108.1, read as the reverse complement.
TCTCTACAGCGGCTGCAACTTTTACAGAACCCCTGGCCGCAGCTTTGGAAATTCAACAACAGATAACATTATGTCAAGATGATCGAGTATTAGTAGTTGGAGATGGTAAACTGGGTCAATTAATAGCCCAAACTATAGCTTTAACTGGTTGTGAGTTATTAGTAGTGGGAAGACATGAAGATAAATTATTAAACTTAGCAGCAAGAGGAATTAAAACCGGTTTAGCTGATAGTGTCAAAGATAGATATTTTGATGTTTCTATTGATTGTACAGGAAATCCAGAAGGTTTTAATACTGCCCGTCGGGCTTTACGTCCTCGTGGTACATTAATCTTAAAAAGCACCTATGCAGGAAATCTCAGCTTAGACGCTTCTGCTTTGGTGGTAGATGAAATTACTCTTATTGGTTCTCGTTGCGGTCCATTTGTGCCAGCGTTAGAATTATTAGCGACGGAAAAGGTAAATGTACAATCTTTAATTTATGGTAAATATCCCCTATCTCTTGGTTTAGAAGCTATTGAAAAAGCCAAAACCAAAGGGGTTTTAAAAGTGTTGTTAGAGATGATTTAATAGATAATTGTCAGTTATAGGGTGTGTTAGTAAAACATAACGCACCTAATTATACCATAATTATCCTATATAAAAAGTGTTGTATTTGATAATGTTGGGTAACATATAGCGAATCCTTGTCTCATGAGTTACAAAATCATCTGTGTTTATCTGCGTTTATTTGCGTTTAATTCTGACCTCTTGTACCTCACTTGAATGGGAAATATTATAGGTCAACCCAACCTACATATTAAATAACGATTTAGAAAGAGAACAAATCATGAATTTGATTGATGATCTTTACAACCAATTGCTGCTTCTGTACTAGCAATATGTGGATTTACCGTACATTTAAGACGGTAATTATTGGTGAAAAATTGGCAATTATAACAGGGTATTTTGTGCATTTCTTGGGCAATTTTAACAGTCTCCTTTGTAGCAGTCCATAAATTCAAAAACACCATAATAATCATAGTCCAAGCTATGAAAAAGCAAATCGGAACTAAGAAAGGTTGTATCCCGTGAGTGAGGAAAGAGATAAAATTTAACATGGCAATTGCTAAACTTGGTAAACTGAGTAGTTACAGCAATTTTAATGTACTTGTACCACACTTTTGTTTTTATATTCCTTTCTTCCTTTGCGACTTTGCGCCTTGGTGTGAGACATTAAAATGTGGTTTATTTACCTAAAAATCACTGTAAATCCCCGACTTCTGAAAAAATCCGGGGATTTAGGATTAATAAATGTTAAACTCCAGCATGACCTAATGCAATACCAGTTACCAACATTCCCAAAACTAAGAAAGGTTGGGCGCTGGCTTGATATTTGACATCATTAGCTATGGG
>LJOT01000687.1 GCA_001672075.1 Anabaena sp. CRKS33 | reverse complement strand
TTCATCTAAATACCAATTATACTGATCAAAGAAGTTGAATATTTGAGTAAAAGCGGTATCGGGAATTGTAATTTGAGGATAGGTTTGTTCTAAATAATGAACTGTGAATAAACCCCCGTTTAGATAAGGAACTTTTCCTAGTAGTGCTTCTAATTCGGTATTTCTGTTCTGATTTCCTAAACCTTGATGAAATAATTTTAGGAGGAAATAACGATAAAATGAATAAAACTGATTATTTTCTTTGTTTTCTTGACATTGATTTAATTTGGTTCTCAAATAATCTAAATCATTATTTAAAAATCCTTTACGTTGAATAAAGTAAATGAACATTAAACGGTTCAGCATTAAGGAAGCGTACCATTCTTGATCAAATTTGACGGGAATACCGTCAATAAAATCTAAAAATGTACTATATTCTTTTTTGAATTGATCATAAAATTTCTTGATGATTTTGTCTATTGACATCTTATTATTTTTGGTGTTAATCAGGTATTTGATGATATTGATTTCTTTCATTAATTAGTGCAATAATAAATGATTATTTGTTATTTGATTCTTCTTGGTATGAATATTTGTCAAAGTTCATAGATAAATCTGTAGGACCTTGAATTTTTATCTGTTTTAACTGAGATAAAATACCTTTTTTGTTGCTATTTTTTTTGTCTGTAAACTCTTTTATCCATTGATAAAGGTTATTCAGTTCTTCTTCTGGTATTTTGTCAATTTCTGCTTGAATAAGTTCTTTTACAGTCATAAAGTTTACTCCTGTT
>LJOT01000396.1 GCA_001672075.1 Anabaena sp. CRKS33 | reverse complement strand
TGGGATAGATATTCAGAAAAAGCAGGAGTTGGAAAAGTGGCAAGATTCTCATTGTCCTTTTCATTGGTTTGTGGAGTTTTATGGTATTATTAGTCGTGGAGGTTTTGATGTGATTATTGGTAATCCTCCTTATGTGGAATATAGTAAGGTCAAAAAGGATTATGAAATTAAGGGTTATCAAACAGAAAAATGTAATGATTTATATTCATTTTTAATAGAAAGAAGCATTTATATTTCTCATCAAAAAAGCTGGTTAGGAATGATTATTCCAATATCTTTTGTTAGTACAAATGGATTTGATTTACTGCGTAATTTAGTAAAAACAAATTATGTAAAAACTTGGATAAGCACTTATGCAATGCGTCCATCTAAGCTATTTGAAAATGTAGACAAACATTTATGTATTTGTATTGGACAAAAAAGTTTAATAAGTTTACAAAAAAGTATAAGTAATAATTTGGTATATTCTAGTAAATATTATCGGTGGTATCATGAAGAAAGAAATTATCTTTTTCAACTCTTGAAATATGTTATTATTCCAGAACATTTATTTTACTTAACCTCTATTCCAAAATTTGGAACAATTTTAGAAATTAGCATTTTTGAGAAAGTTATTAAAGAACAAAAAACATTAGGTGAACAAACAAGTCAAAATGGTAAGTATTCTTTATATCATACTAGAAAATTAAGATATTTTTTACAATTCCTTGATCAACCACCAACAATCATAAATTCTCTAGGTAAAACACAAGCAACTTCTGAGTTAAAAACAGTGAATTTTGATTTAGAAATTAATTGTCATGCTGTTTTATCTGTTTATTTATCGTCGTTATTTTTCTGGTATTTTTTATCTTTATCAGATTGTAGAAATGTTAATAAACGGGAAGTAAACGGATTTCTGTTTAATTTAAACAAAGTGAGTAATAGTATTAAACTTTCATTATCACAACTTTCTCGACAATTAATGTTAGATCTACAAAATAATTCAATAATGAAAGATATTAATTATGTCAAGCAAGGTATGTTAAAAGTTCAGTTCTTTTCTCCCAAATTATCCAAACCTATCATAGATGAAATAGATAAGATATTAGCAGAACATTATGGATTTACAGAAGCAGAATTAGACTTTATTATCAACTATGATATAAAATATCGCATGGGTAAAGAACTAGAAGAAGACGATAACTGATAATTAATATAACTTTTCCTAGTATAATGAATTACAAAACTATCTGCGTTTATCTGCGTTCAGTTCATACTTATATAAAATTACTAGTAAAGTAATTTAAAAACAATTAGGAGATAAGGATAATTAACAATTGATAAAAGTGTTATAATATGTAAATTAACAACAGGAGTAAACTTTATGACTGTAAAGGAACTTATTCAAGCAGAAATTGACAAAATACCAGAAGAAGAACTTAATAACCTTTATCAATGGATAAAAGAGTTTACAGACAAAAAAAATAGCACCAAAAAAGGTATTTTATCTCAGTTAAAACAGATAAAAATTCAAGGTCCTACAGATTTTTCTGTGAATTTTGACAAATATTCATATCAACAGGAATCAAATGATCAATAATCGTTATTTTTTAGATACTTCATTTATTATTGCACTAATTAATGAAAGAGATCAATATCATCAAACAGCTAATGATTTAGCAAATTATTATGATGATTCATTTTTAATTACTTCTGATGCAATTTTATTGGAAATTGCTAATGGTTTAAGTCGTAATTACAAACAAGAAGCAACTCAATTATTAGAATACTTGTTAAATGCAGAAACAGTAGAAATTATCCACGTTACCCCTGAACTGTTTCATCAAGGATTTGATTTATACAAGAATTTCCAAGATAAAGAATGGGGTTTAGTTGACTGTATTTCCTTTGTAATTATGAAAAATAAAAATATTACTCATGCTTTAAGTTTTGATCATCATTTTCAACAAGCTGGATTTTATTTAGTCAAATAGTAAAAATTTATTGTCAATAAATATACTATTTTAAATATACTATTTATGATAACCATAATCTCAAAGAAAAAATTACATCATAAATGCTATCTGTGTAAAAACTGATCATTACCCAGTATCGTTAGAAACGAGAAAAATCTATATCTATGAAATTGTCCTCAATGAACAAGCTAATCAACATCAAATCATGAGTATAATATATAAAATATCGCATGGGTAAAGAACTAGAAGAAGACGATAATTGATAATTAATAATTAATAAAGGAGAAAAACATTGAATTTTGAGATAATCGGAAATATTGATAACATTGAAATTATTGCTATTGATAAATCAATTCGTGATCTAGAAAGATTAAGAAAAATCTACGGACAAGGGAGATGGTGAAAATTAAAAGGAACTGCTACTATTAAATTAGAAGATGAAACCATCTGTCAAGCAGAACTTCACTGGTATGAAGCGCATGGTATTGGTAAAAAAGAAATTAAAATTAAGTACCTTTTAGATGAGTAAAATTATGTCCATTAAAAGCACATTAAAACAATTTGCTATCTGTGTAAAAAATGATAATTACCCAGCATCATTAGAAACTAGAAAAATCTATGAAATTATACCCGATGAAAAAGCTAATCAACATCAAATGATGCGTATAATAGATGAATCAGGGGAAGACTATCTTTATCCAAATTCCTACTTTATTTTACTGGAATTACCTAGAGAAAACCCAGAATTATTAGCTTTATTTAGTTAATGATCTAGCTACTATGGTAAATTAACAACAGGAGTAAACTTTATGACTGTAAAAGAACTTATTCAAGCAGAAATTGACAAAATACCAGAAGAAGAACTGAATAACCTTTATCAATGGATAAAAGA
>LJOT01000107.1 GCA_001672075.1 Anabaena sp. CRKS33 | reverse complement strand
GTGGCGGTAATAAAAGGTAAATTAATATCAGTGACGCTGACTGCGGAAAGTTCTATTTTAGCCTTTTCTGCGGCTTCCATTAGTCTTTGCAACGCTTGGCGATCGCGTCTTAGGTCTATCCCTTCTGCTTCTAAAAACTGTTCTGCCAACCAATCAACGACTTTTCTATCAAAATCATTACCACCGAGTTGAGTATCTCCACTAGTAGCCTTAACCTCAAATACGCCGTCCCCCACTTCCAGAATGGATACATCAAAAGTTCCCCCACCCAAGTCAAAAACGAGGATAGTTTCCATATCACCTCGATCTAATCCGTAAGCCAAAGCTGCGGCCGTGGGTTCATTGAGAATGCGTAAAACATCTAAACCTGCAATTCTACCCGCGTCACGGGTTGCTTGACGCTGAGAATCATTAAAATAAGCCGGAACAGTAATCACAGCCCCGGTAACAGGTTCACCCAAGTAACGACTAGCATCATCAGCTAATTTTTTCAACACCATGGCGGAAATTTCTTCTGGGGAAAATTCCTTATTCAGCCGAGGACAAGCAACTTTAATATTGCCAATTTCATCTTTACGAATAGTGTAAGGAACGCGCTTAGAATCCGGGTTTAATTCCCCATATTTGCGCCCAATAAAGCGTTTTACCGCAAAAAAGGTATTTTGGGGATTAAGGACGGTTTGCCGTCTAGCCATTTGCCCTACAACCCTTTCACCTTCTTTACTAAAGCCAACTACGGAGGGGGTTGTTCGCATTCCTTCTGCATTGGCAATCACCACCGGCTTGCCACCCTCCATGACGGCGACTACTGAGTTGGTTGTACCCAAGTCGATGCCAACTACCTTGCCCATGCGTTACTCGTCTCCTGTTGCGTGTTTTGTAGATTTATTATGATATAATAAGGCTGATTTTGGTTTAGTGCTATATTAGGTCAATAATCCAATCATATAATAGTCATCATTAAATCAGGAATTAGAGGCATTTTAGCAACAGCGGTGCTACTTGCTAATGAGGATAGCATTTAGAAAGAGGCAAGAGGCAATTACAATTACACTTCACTGGCGATGACGATTATGGCTTCTGATGGACTGGGATATCGTAATTATTTCGCAAACTGTCATGAATTTTCACCCAAGTTCCGTCTAAAGCGTGGCGTTAGCCATAGTTCCAGGCTAATAGCTAAAGTTTACTAAAATAAACTAAGCAAATTCAAAAATTTTCTAGTTCTTTTAGTCATCTTCAGATGACTTTTGCTATAAGACTGGGAATTCATTCCCAGTCGAGTTATAGGTTTTACGTCCAAGCCGTTTTGAGTATATCAACGGTCATAAACCGCTTCCGCCCTTTGATTTGTTTGCCTGCATCATAGCCTACTTCCTGACTCACCATCGCCGCACTTTTCTTTTTACACTTCACTTTGACTATCTATGGCTTCTGATGGAATCGGATCTCGTATATTCTCGCAAACTGTCATGAACTTTTTTTAACGCAAGTTCCATTTTCAGGAAGGGTTGAATTAATAAAAAAAGTGAAGGATTTGTTAAGAAAAGTTAAAAATTTCAAATAAATATGTATAAAAAATTAATTTTTTTGTGTGTGATATAAAGTCAATTCATGATGTTGTGGTTTTCAGCATCCATCAAACAACTTCAACTCGTCTGAAAAAATATCCAAAATGAAGAACGAAGGAATGATGTGATGAAATTAACTCTATCTCGTCTTTTGCCTTTAGTTGTTGGTAGTGCTGCTGCTGGTGTCCTTGCTAGTATGTCTCCTGCTAAGGCGAACGCAGATTCTCGAAAAAAGTCAATTGCGATCGCCGCATCTGTTGTATAAAGGTTATTATAGGCGATCTGAAGGTCAGTGTAGTGATCGGCTCTTATCTTAATGGATATAGTAACTAATGCTATAACTACTATATATCCCATTCTCACATCACTAAAGATATGGAAGAACTTTTGACATTAAGGGAATTACTACTTAAAGGTGATATGACTGGAGCTTTGGCAATTGTTGACGAATTAGAAGAAATGAGCAGAGACGATAAAATCAACAACATTCGTAGCTATGCAGTAATTCTGCTTATACATCTAATCAAGCAAAAAGCAGAAAATCGCACTACGAAATCGTGGGAGCTATCAATTCGCAACTCTATACGCGGTATCCAAACCAAAAACCAGCGACGTAAAGCTGGTGGAACATACCTCAATACCGATGAATTAAGCCTAGCAATTTCTGAAGCTTATACAGAAGCAGTTGATCGCGCCTCCTTAGAGGTTGAAGAAGGACGCTATGAACCCCATGAGTTAGCCAAACTAGTCAACCGTCAAGAGATATGCGATCGCGCCATGATTTTAATCTCTACAAATCTAGAAATTTAAACTGGGTGTTAAGGATTGTAATGGGAGCTTAGGCGATTCAGAAGGTCAGTGTAGCGATCGCCAATACTACAAATGATACATACCATATATTTAAACAGCGGCAATAAATTCTTCTACTGTTAACCCAGCAGTTCGTATCAGTCCGCGTAAAGTCCCTTTTGCGACTTCATGATGATCAGGAACAGACAAAGTTACCATTTCACCTTCTTTGACCAAAATTATATGACTTGCACTTTGGCGTGCAAATCGCCAGCCCAGCTTTTCAAAAGTGCGAACTACTTCTTGTACACTCAGAACAGGTAGTTTTGATGCCATAACTATACTAAGACTTCTACTTGTTTAGTTTCAATAGTCAATGGCAAGCCAATCTCTGCCCTAACCTGTAAGCAAGCAGAAATCGCATCTTGAATATTATCTATAGCCTCGTCTTTTGTCGCTCCCTGACTAATGCAACCAGGAATACTAGGACATTCAATAATCCAGACACCATCTTCATCTCGATCAATTGTGACATTGAATTTCATACTAAGTTGTAGTTAAGTAATACCTGTATTTTAGCTTTGAAAATTGCGATTATTAGTCTTAATGGAAGACTATCGCAGATTCTCGAAAAAAGTCAATTGCGATCGCTTTAACTAATCATTATAAATGATACCTGCTGAGTAACAAACAGATACCACTCTCATAACCGTTCTCTTTCTCCGTCGTGGCGTATTTCACAAACTACCATAAACGGGAATTGCTGCACCACGGACATCTTTAGCTGCTTCTCCACCAAAAACGGCAGGGACATAGGTATATCCTAGAACTTTTGTAGAGATATGACCTGGTTAAGGATTCTCGGTTCTACATTCTTTTTCTTCAGAGGTCTGATGGGTGAAAACTATAGAGATGGGAAATTTCCCATCTCTAATTTGGTAAACTATACTAAAGCCGTGATTTCAGGTGTTCTACTAACTGTTGTGCTTGCATAACACCTTCAATTCTGTCCACGGGTTGACCTTGTTTAAATAGTACCAAGGTTGGTAAAGCCGAAATTTGATACTGAGTTGCTAGATTTGTATATTTTTCTGTGTCAATCTTGACAATTCGTAATCTGTCTTTTAATTGGTTGTTGACTTGTTCTAAAATTGGTACCATCATTTGACAAGGGCCACACCATTCGGCATAAAAGTCTACTAAGACGGGTAAATCTGAACCGGATAGCATTTCTTCAAAGCTATTGAATTGTTTTTTGGTTGTCATAACACACGCTAATTTTTAATTAATAGTTTGTTTTTATGTTAGTTCTTAGAATCTGGAATTTGTATATGTTTATATTTTTTATAGATCCCCGGTGTAGTCACGAAAACCCAGCCCTAGCCCCTCCCAGCAAGGGAGGGGAGAACTGGATTACCAATAATACCAAATAATAAGTATTACATCGTCAATGATTGGGGATTGGTTTCAATTAACTTCGCTAGGTCTTGCAAGAATCCGGCGGCATCAGCACCGTAAATGATGCGATGATCACAGGTGATAGTAACTTGCATTTGTTGACGCACAGCAAATAACCCGTCCGCTGTGGCTACTACTTGGGGACGTGATGCACCAATGGCTAAAATAGAACCTTGTCCAGGGGGTAAAATAGCATCAAAGGTATCTACACCAAACATTCCCAAGTTGGAAAGGGTGAAAGTACCGCTGTTGTATTCTGCTGGTTGTAGTTGTTTTGTTCTCGCGCGTTCTACTAAAGACTTCCAATTGCGAGATAAAGAATAGATATCAATTGCATCTGCATTCTGTAAAACCGGTGTAATTAATCCGCCGTCATCCATGGCCACTGCTACGGAGATATTAATGTCAGAGTGATTAACAACGCCCTGGTCTGAATAGCTGGCATTAAGAATGGGGTGTTTTTGTAATGTTACGGCTACAGCTTTGGCTAGTAGTGCCGTCATTGTCACACCTTTAGATTTAATTTGTTTGTAAAGTTTATCTAATCCATCGGTGCTGATTGTGTAACTAACACGGAATACAGGTACAGATAGACTGGCTACCATGCCGCGAATGACGGCATTTTGCAAGGTAGTGAATGGTACTACTTGACCGGGAACAGAACTAGTAACCACTTGTGTGGGTACAGGTGTGACTACTGGGGCTGGGGCAGTTACAGGGGCAGTTACAGGGGTAGTTACAGTGGTGGGGGTGACAACGGGGGTGGTAACTGGGGGAACTTTACCCACAGCCACCTCTATATCTTCAGCGACAATGCGACCGTAGGGACCACTACCTTTAAGGGTATTTAAATCAACTTTCAGTTCTTTGGCTAGTTTGCGGGCGCGAGGTGAAACTACTACCCGACCTGGTTGATGGTTAGAACCATTTTGAGATGTAGTGATAGGGGTAGCGATCGCAGCAGCGGCTACAGGTACGGGGGCGGGTGCGGAGGATGCAGCAGCGCCGCCTGGATTAGCTAAGGACTTGGCTGTAGGTATTTCTGCTTCTGTTTCGGCAATATAGGCGATCGCTGCGCCTACTGGGGCAGTTTCACCAGCAGCAACGATGATATGGGCTAGATATCCTTCATAAAAGGTTTCTACATCCATATCCGCCTTATCTGACTCGACAACCACCACCGTTTCGCCTTTTTCCACTTTATCCCCCGGCGATTTGACCCAGGAGACAATTTTTCCTTCGGTCATGGTGGAACTCAGCGCCGGCATAAATACTTCGTTAATGCTCATAATGGTGGTTTCAGAATCAATAAATAATATATGGACTTTAATTTATGGATTTTAACAGTTTTGTGATCAAGTTGGTGATTTTTTGCCCAAGATAAAAATCCGTTTTTTACATCAAACTTAACCAACTATGTCATAGTCAGCGATTTGGAAATACTAAATTTTTTATGATAGTTCTTCCTTGTCTAAATCATTGTAACATATTTAAAATCAATTGTCAACCCCTCCCATCTTTTGGTCTAGGTTTTCAACTTGGGGAAATTATCCTGCCAATAGGATAATAAAGCCTGCCAAATAGCTTGCCATTGAGCCTCACTACCATTAGATTTAGCCAATGAGAGTTGCCCCCAGACACAGCGTCTGTCACGGAGAGTCTGTTTACCGTTGAGGAGATTCAACCATTGAGAGGGATTGAGGTAAGGACGATAAAAATAAGCAGTGAATTGACTCACTGTCGCCGTACTTTTTCCCATAGAATTAATGCAGGCTGTCAAATAGTGTTTTTCCCCAGAGGAGAACTGTAAATGATGTCCTTTGGGTTTAACCTTTTCCAGAGGCTTTATTAGCTTAGGTAAATCAGGTAGATAACTAAATTGCTTATAGTAGGATTGGGTATCGCCTAAACTAGAGGGGATGTAGTATAAATTGACAGTTAAACTCTGTCCAGAGCTTTGGTAATGATAAATTTGTCCTGATAATATCTCTTGCTTGTTATCAGTTTCAATACCTGTAGTCTGTTCCGGCAGATTATTCTGTTTTTGAGATACAGAAACAGGTTTACTAGAGGTTAATTGCCAACCGGGGAGAGGAATTTGCTGGGGAAAATGATAGACAGTGACTTTACTCAAGCCGGCGCTGGTATGGAGAGAAAAATTAGATAAAATAATGATCAAACTAATACCTATGATTAGATTTGAATAGGATAATGGTTGGGATTTATGAGATGTAACTTTTGACAGTGATGATGGAATTTGATGATTAGGTGATAGGAAGAGAATAGTAGTCCCAAACAATAGGAAAGAGAGTACAGCAAAGATATCACCACCTTGAGAACCATGCCAATAATTAAATGCAGGTTTATCTGTGACTACAAGGGCGATAATAGCCAACCGGATAACGGAAAAAACCCCACTAATAACGACTGAAATGATAAAAGGCAAATAAGTATTTTTCAGGAAAGAGGGAAAAAGAATGATTAACAGAAAAGAAGCTTTTAATAGCAAGATTAGAAGTGGTATTGCTGTACATTCTGACAAAACATCAATTGTCCCATTATTAACAGAAACAAGAGCGCCTTGAGTAGTGGAATCAAAGCCCAAGTACCATAGAAGAAAAGAGGTGAATTTGGCAGAAATAACTGTAATCTTAATTAGTATTCCCAATAACTTTACCAAGATTTCAACCAAGGGAAATATGGCAGTAATTACTAAATATCGGCGAAATTGTTTAATTCCCTGAAATCCTGATGCCAATAAAGCGAAACCTACGGAAGTGATTAACGGCAGAAAATACCAGAAAATAGAGATTTCTTGGACTGAAAAATTTGCATTGAGGTAGGGAATGATGATCAAACAACAACCAATAAAATTAGCTGGAAATAGACTAACTAAGGTGAGATCATAGCGTTTCTGGTAAAGATGCCATAGGATACTTCCATATAGTGTTAGTTCCAAGAACCATTGATTGAAATTTTGTTCAACTCGCCAATAAAGTGTGAGGTTAATTACAGAAATCAATCCAAAGATGAATAGGAGTAGGAAAGTATGATCGAGTTTAACTTTCCTGAATCTTCCGATTTTACGTTTAATTGTTAACATCATCTGTAGCATTCTAAAAAACCTGTCCTATTTTGAACCAAACAATCACAAAGGTAAAAGCCAGAATGAACAGAGCAATAATTGTTCTAGCACTATTTCTCCATCTGCTCCTAAATTGTTGTCTCTTGGCTTGATTTGCCGCTTCGTTAATCCTTGTTTTACCAATGAGTAAGTTTCGTTTAATTGAATCTTTGATTTGAGGATCTGATAACTTTAATTCCTCTGGAGTCAGGTTGATATTTCTGCCAAGAAGTTTAAGTTGTGCTGTAGTCAGACCAGCATTGAGACCCTTTTCAATTTGAGCTATTTGTTCAAGATTGCCCTTTTGCTGTTCAAGGATCTGATTATTGACTGATTTTAATAAACGTCCTGTATTGACAAAAACCAGGGGAATTGCCAGGAAAAATGCGACTCCCATCAATAGGATTACCCAGCGAATAATTCTTTGAAAAATAATTTCTGGATAGCGGATATCATATTGATTCTCGCTAAAGTAGCGAATAAAAATAAACCCCAAACCAATCAAAAAAATCCAACTGTGTTCAGTGAATGCGCTGATGGAATTAAGTTCACTTTCAAAGTTTTGCAGTTGAAACTGGGAAGCAACAGAGATAAAGTCTATGAATGACATAATTACAAGAGCATAACCGATGATTGGTAATAGACCAGTTACATCACCGCTAAATGATTGCTTTCTTAACTTAACTCGACTGAAAAATTTAATAAAATTCCTGACTAAAGAAAAAAAGAATAAATTAATACTTTCTCTGATCCTATACATCTCAGTTAATGTTCCTTTTCAAAAATAGGTTAGTTACAGGTGTTTATCTAATGTAAAAAAGGCAATATCTGCTCAGATTGCTTAAAAAAAATCTCCTACTTTTATAAGAAGTAGAAGATTTCTAGTATCATGTTTAGATATCCCCGCGAATTTCTTCAACAATGCCGTCACGAAGGACAACTTCAACCTGCATTTTACTAATTAAGTTATCACCTAGTTCAATGCGGAAAAAGCTTTCTAGTTGAAATTGGTTGACTTCTTCATCTAATTCCAACAATTGTACTTGCTGGAGGTTTTGCAGCATTTGATTTTTCTGTTCTAAAAGTTCACTTTTCTTTTGATTAACTTGGAGTTGAACGTTGTCAATTTGTTGGAGTGTCTGAGGTCCTGGTGGTTGAAGACTCTGTTTTTGAATAGCGGTAATTGCCCTTTGCCCTTCAATATCTAATTGTTGCAGTTGTTGGTCAATTTGATTAATTTGAACTTGTAATTGCTGGTGTACTTCCTCTTTCCAGAGAGGGGTAACTATCGCTTTCACATTAATCGGGCGTTTTAAAAGCAATTGAGGGTTGGAAACATCCATAAAAATTGTCCGTTCACTCTTCAATAGTTTGTAGTATGGAGATGAGTTCAGTTAAGAGACTGATACTAGGTTTTCAGGAGTTGAAAAGATAATTTCTTTCTGCTTCCTGTTTCTCCAATGGGTTCTGAAATCTGAAAGTTGGGAAAAACAATTGGCGATTTCGGGAATTATTTGGCAAACATTCCGTTAATAATATCGCCATATCGTTCCATCACAATGTGACGACGAATTTTCAAGGTTTGTGTCATCATGCCATTTTCAATTGAAAACTGTTCCGAAATTAGTTTAAATGGTCCAATACGATCATCGGTTCGATAACCGGGACGGTTTTGAACTTCACGATTTAATTCTTGACGAAACAGATCCTGGACTATTTTACTCTCTAAGTCAATTTTTTGACTATCATTTATCTGATTTTGGATCTGATTTTGAGTTTCTGCCCATTTTGCTAAGGCTTCTAGGTTAGGGACAATTAAGGCACCAATACTTTTTTGATCTTGCCCTACTAACATAATTTGGTCAATATAGGGCGATCGCAAACAAGCATCCTCTATGGGCTGAGGTTCGATATTTTCGCCGTTGCTTAAAACAATGGTGTCTTTTGCCCTCCCTGTTAATACTAGGTCATTTTGGGGCGTTACCCAGCCTAAATCACCGCTATCAAACCATCCTTGGGGGTCTATGGCTTTATTGGTGGCTTGAGGATTTTGATAATAGCCTTGCATGATTTGTGGTCCTTTGAGGAGGACTAAACCCCGTTCCCCTGCTGGTAGGGGTTGACGGGTTTCTGGGTTGACAATTTTCACTTTTGTACCAGCAATTGGTTGTCCCGAAGAACCACGTAAATTCCGCCAAGGACGACGAGCATTAGTTACTGGTGATGTTTCTGTTAAACCGTAACCCTGTAATATCTCAACACCAACGATTTCAAAGAAGTTATCTATATGTTTGGGAAGCGCCCCACCCCCACTAATAACGTGCTTGATTTTACCTCCTGTCGCTTCTCGTACTTTGTGATAAACTAATTTTTCCCCTAGTGTATGAATCGGTAATAATGCCAATTCGACTATTTTGGCTTGAAAACGCTCTATAATTGCAGCATGAATGTGATTTAAACTCAATCCCTGGGAAATACGCCGTGATTCAATATATTTCTGGCTGATTTCTAGTAAAAACTTGACCAATTTTTGTTTTTTGGCTGGTTGTTCTCGGAATTGCTTTTGCACGCCTTCATAAATTGATTCCCATAATCTTGGGACAGCAATCATATAATTAGGTTTAAACTTCTTTAAATCTCCTTTGACGGAACGCAAATTAGTGTAAATTTGGCTACAACCTTGAGAAATTAAGAAGTATTCACCGCTGCGTTCATAGCTATGCCATGTGGGCAAAATACTGAGGACTGTATCCCCTTTTTTCGGTTGCACAATCGTTCCCAGGGTTGTAACTTGATGTAGTAAATTTCTATGGGAGAGCATTACCCCTTTGGGTTTTCCCGTAGTACCAGAGGTGTAAATTAATGTTGCCAAACTTTCACCACTATATTTATTTGCTACTAGTTTATGATTCCTACCAATTTCTAGTAACTGGGTAAAGTTGACTACTGGAAATTTTAGTTCTGCGGGTGGTGTTTCGTCAGAAAGCATAACTACCAGCTTAATCGCTAATTCGTTGAGGTGCTCCCCTAATTTATTTAAAGTTTTGATATCCTCAACTACTAAAGATGTACTGCCACTATGGGAAATAATGTAAAGTAACTCTTCTCGCTCTGCTTGGGCACTACGAACTGCATTTACAGCCCCAGCAGTCATAATACCTTGGTCTGCAATAAACCAACGCGGACTATTATCCGCAATCAGGGAAACTCGTTCTCCGTAGGGAAGATTTTCGCTATTATTTGTATTTACGCCTAATGCTTGTAAACCAGCTGCAAATTGGTTAATTTGTTCTGTAAGCTGACTATAGGTAATTTTTACTTCTGGTTGAGAATGGGGGTTATACAAGGCGATAATATCACCAAATCGCTTGGCAGCCAAAGGCCAAATTTCCGGTAATAATTCTACATTTGTGTAATCTACTAAACTCTGTAATGCTAGACGTTCTCGTTGAGAAATGTTAGTTAAGAAAGAAGTTGCAGGTTGATTATTTGTCATAAATGCTACTGTTAAATGCAATTAATCATGGTAATTCACATTCAGTTTACATATTAATTGATAAAAGTTTCTGTTGATTTCCATCTACAAAATTCTATGCTAAACTGATTTTATATAGACTAAATACTATGGTTAAGTTTTCGTGCATTGCCTGGTGTTGCCATATATTTTAGTATTAACTAAACCGTTCTGATGTCGTTTCGCCTGGGGGTGATTCCCTATAGATGTGATGGATGTATTATTGCTGACAATCATTAACGCTGGGACTTGTTTAACTTTGCCTAAGCTATTATCTATGGTTTCGGATCGTCAACCTAAACAGTCTCAACCATTGTCCGTTGCTTCCACTTCTAAACCCGCCAAAGAAATAACTAGTTTCCCTTATTGTACAACCTATACCTTAACGGGTAGTCAGTTCTGTAAATTCAAGCCGCGTTTTTGTTCTCAGTGTTCTCTTAGCTAAAGTAAATAAATATTGATGATTAGTAGCAGTCCTCAGTTATTTGTGAATATCTTTCTTTTTTCTCTGTGTTCTTCATCATTTTAGACCAAAACGTGAACTTTCACAAATTATACAGGATTGCTATTCATCCTAAACAAGGAAATAGGGGAACTTGTAGGTCAAAGTATTTAATTTACTTATGCAATATAAAAGATATTTAAAAACTCGAAGTTGCTCAAAGCTAGTGTTTGTAAGGCACAATGAAGATGTAGTTATCAAAGATAGTTATAAGGGAAGGTTATCTATGACTTTAATTCAGGGTATATTACTCACGCTAGTGAATGCTGCTATTTGTTTAGTTTTACCTAAGCTGCTATCTCTAGCTTTATCTACAAACAACAGCGGAAAAACTAAAAGTCAATATCATCTTGATTAGATTTGTGTTTTTCTCGTCGCCACTTCGCCCTAACTAAGCGAATTTCATCAAAACTGTAGTTTTCTCCTAAATTTTCCCGAAGGGGTGTGAGGGAAATATCACCAACAATTTCTAAAATTTGCCAGATTTTTTTCTGACGTTCTAAAGGTACTAATTGACTGATATCTAAAGATTGTTTTTTCTCAATTAAATTGGAGATATGGTTGATAACTGTACTAGTTTTAATATTGCGTTTTTGGGCGATTTCTTCAATACTAAAACCTTGTTTATATAACTCTAATGTTGATAATTCTGTATCAGATGGTGAATGAAAATAGGATGAAGAATTAACTCGATTAATGGGATTTTGTTGTAAGCCTTGTTCTTGATGATAAGCCTGAATTGCTGCTAGGAATTTTTCGCCATATTGAGATAGTTTATAACTAACAACGCCGGAAATTTTACCCAATTCATCTAATGTTCTGGGTTGAATTTGTGCCATTAATTTGAGGGTAGAATCTTGAAAGATCATGTAGGGTGGGATAGATTGTTCATCTGCGAGTTGTTTGCGAAGCGATCGCAATTTTTGAGTTAAAATTTCCACATCTACAGGTTTATTATTTCCATCTTCCCAGGTCATTTTTTGCGCTATGGGAACAGCAATAGAAACTAGTCGTTGTTTTCGCATGACTTCCCAACTTAAAGCATTGAGTTTGAGAACTGAATAACCATCTGCTGTTTGTTCTAATAAACCTTGATGTAATAGTGATCTTCCTAACATTCTCCATTCGTCTAATGTTCTATCTTTACCAATTCCATAGGTAGAAAGTTGATCATGTTTATTAACGACAATTTTCTGATTTTTCGCACCTCTTAATACATCAATGATATGTAACATTCCAAATCTTTCCTTACATCTAGCTACACAAGATAGAAATTTCATGGCTTCAATAGTCCAATCTTGTACAGGTTTAGGATAACGACAATTATCACAATTTCCACAATTTCCCGGAAATCTTTCCCCAAAATAACTTAATTGAATTGTGCGTCTACAGTCTGTGCCTTCTGCATAATCTATCACTTGTCTTAATTGCTGTTTAGCTATTAATTGTTCTTGAGGATCGGTTTTTTGATTAATACTCCATTCTATGGTTTTAATATCACCATAATTAAAAAATAATGTACATTTAGAAGGTTCATTATCTCTACCAGCGCGGCCAGATTCTTGATAGTAACTTTCTAAATTTCGGGGTAAATCGGAATGAATCACAAAGCGGACATCTGGCTTATTAATACCCATTCCAAAAGCAATTGTGGCTACCATGACCCGCACATCATCCCTAATAAATCGAGTTTGATTTTTCGTTCTTTCTTCATCAGTTAAACCTGCATGATAAGGTAAAACTGAAACTTTATCATTTTGTAATTTTAAAGTTAGTTCATCTACTTTTTTGCGAGTTAAACAATAAATAATCCCTGAACCTTGATTTTCTCTAACTATTGCTAATATTTCAGAATAGGGATTTTTACTTTTATTTCTAACTTCATAATAAAGATTTTGACGGTTAAAACTAGCAATATGAACACTTGGTTGTTTCAATCCTAATTGTTCAATAATATCGGCTTTAACCCTATCTGTAGCGGTAGCTGTTAAGGCTATAGTAGGAACATTTGGATAACGTTTTCTCAGTATTCTTAATTGCCGATATTCTGGGCGGAAATCATGACCCCATTCTGACACACAATGGGCTTCATCTATGGCAAAGGTAGAAATTCCCACTTTTTCCTTAACTACGTCTAAAAGGGGCAAAAATCGGTCGCTAATCAAACGTTCAGGAGCGACATAAAGTAATTTTATTTTACCATTCATGATCGCTTCTTCACGGGAGCGAACTTTATAGGCGTTGAGGCTACTATTAAGAAATGTGGCAGAAATGTTATTAGTTCTCAGCGCTTCTACTTGATCTTGCATTAAAGCTATTAATGGTGACACTACCACTGTTAAACCGGGTTTTAAAAGTGCCGGTAATTGAAAGCACAGAGATTTCCCCCCACCTGTGGGCATAATTACCATTAAATCACGATTTTGTAAGGCATCTTCGATAATTTGCCTTTGTCCAGGACGAAATTGATCGTAACCAAAATGATGTTTTAAGGCTTGTTCTAAGTGGGGGTACTGAAGCATGGTAGATGGTTGTCGCGTGTCTAAGTTGTGATGAGGATAT
>LJOT01000395.1 GCA_001672075.1 Anabaena sp. CRKS33 | reverse complement strand
TTATCTGCTGATGGACGATATTGATAAACAATATTTGATACCATACATTCTTGCCGCAACCGTTCCTGATTGGGATCTAATGCTGCAAAATAAATATCACGGACTGTATTTTGTGTATTCCTCGCTTTGGTAATTTCTACACCTATTGTATCTGATATTGTCCCTAATTCAATGATGGTAACTAATAATTTTGCATCGGGAGATATTGCACCATTGTCATTAAATACAGATGCAATAGATCCCACTGTTTGGGATCCATTGACTACGGAAAAACCCTCTAAAGTAAATTTAGTTGATTCCTGTTCATGTCCAAGTGGTAAAATAACCTTTGTACAAGTGATAGTTAATCCATTATTGAGATAAAAAAGTTCTAATGGTTGTTTTTTAACAGTTTGAGCAATTGCTTCATTAACATCTTGTGTACCCAGATAATAACGGATATTTCTCTCGAATAATAATTTATTATGCTGTTTATATAACTCTGCTAGTTCAGCAGCATTAACTAATCCATAAAAAGCTCTACGTTGATGTTCTAAACAATGCCATTTTTCTAATGTTAATTTAACTTCAATAGGTGCATTTTCTTGTTTTGCTGTCAACCAGCGATAAATATTTTCAATATTCAAATCTTCCCATTCAAAACGCGAATCAAACTTATTTAGTTCATTTTTGAATTGATTGAGATCATTGACTACATGAGAACCCAAACTATCATCTAAATATATATTACAACCAACTATTTTGACTCCATTTCTGTCTAAAGCATCTTCAACATCATGCTGTAAGCGTGAAAAACTGGAATTAAATTTTTGAAACCGTTTATGGACAAGATCCCTAATTCCATCACAGAATTTCTTATTATCACCCATATTTGGGGCTTTCCCCGCTTTAGCCTGTACTAACCAAAGCCGATTATTAACCCGATCAAAATAAACTGCATCAATACCATTATCATCTCCTCCATTGATAATCGAGTGAGCAGCTTGAGAAGGAGTAAGATCAGCAAGATTAGCGATCGCAAATGCAGCCAAAGAACGACTTAAACGATTTTTATCATGTTGTTCTGGTGTCCAATTTCTCTCAAGTTCAGGGATCATGGGAAAATAATCCTGTTTTAGCACTTCAATAATTTGGGTTTTTTGGGCTTTAGTATTCGGCTTTGACATTTTTGGACATTGAGCGATTAGAATTGTTTTTAATATATCATCCCAGAATTAAGTACAGGTAGGATACTTATTTTCAAAACAGCCATAACCAAAGAGGGAGAGTAAATAACAAGACTATCATCCCCATTGCTAAAGCGGTGACCGCCAAATCACGATCTAAATCAAAAGTTTCTGCTATTACCAGTGTAGCTAAGGCTGGAGGCATGGCCATTTGCAAAACTATCACCTGCGCTGCTTTACCAGTGACACCAAAAAGAGAGAGGGTACTACTTAAAATCAGGGGAACTAGTACCATTTTAATGAAGATACTACTCCCCGCTTGTGGTAATTTAGTCCAAGAATTTAGTTGTGAAAGTCTCATACCAATTAACATTAAGGATAAAGCTACTGTACTCCAAGCCAATTTTTCTAAGAAAAATACTACTGACTCAGGAAGTGCGACTTGACGCAACAGTAAGCCAAATCCAAAACTCCACAGCGCGGGGTTAATAAAAATTACCTTTGCTACTTGGATGCGATTTTGGATATTATTGCCGAATTTAGCAGCTAAAACCACACCTAAACCATAAGCACCAAAGAGTGAACCTAACATATCATAAAATAAAGCCCAGGCAAAATATTCTTTACCTACCATTGCTAAAGTTATGGGAAAACCCAGATAACCTGTATTACCTACCATTGCTGCTAAAATTAGACTACCTTGAGTTGCTCTTTGGGGGACTGAGTTGGTAAAATGACCTTTGACTTTGATTCTTAACCAAGCTAATAATGCCCCTATAAAAATGGCTAAGTGCGCTATTATTGGTGCAATCCAAATTTGTCCTGATAAGTCTGTTTGCAGTAAAAAACCAATAATACCAATAGGTACTCCCACCCAATAGAGAAACTGACCTATGGAAATGGAAGCACTACCGGGTAATTTACGTCCTAGTATAAATCCTATCATGATTAATCCCACTAATCGGAGATATAGTTCTAAAATATCTATCAAAATTACACCTAAAATAATTAAGAATTGACCTTCTTTAACTATTAAACACAAATAGGAGCAAAAACTTGAATAAAGCTGGGTTTCCCAAAAAACCACACAATTCCTATCCTCACTCTGATGATGATATTCCCATAGCTATTCGTGATAATTCTGATGCTATAAGTAGCATAAAATTAAAGCCACAAGTTGTAATCATCAGTGGATTTGCCGGATTTTTGCTGCTGGCTGTCTCTAGTGGTTTTTTGTTTTCTCTGACAACACCTAAGCAAAGTCCCAATTCCGTGCCGGAAGCGATTACCTCTACATCAGTAGCTAATGATACTACTGCTCAGGATGATACAGTCTTGGGACATTTCCCATATTCAGAAGCACCAGAGTCAGAATTAGCCCCAATTACGGCTGACAATAGGATCAGAATGCGAAAATCTGCTGCTGTCAAATTTCAAGCTATGGTACAAGCAGCGAGGAGTGCAGGGGTAATTTTAGTGCCAATTTCTGGCTTTCGTTCCGTACAAGAGCAAAAGCAGTTATTTTTTGGTGTTGGCGCACAACGTAACCAAACTCCAGCAGAAAGAGCGTCTCTGAGCGCACCTCCTAATCATAGTGAACATCATACAGGCTATGCTGTAGATATTGGCGATGGTGCAGTACCAGCGACTAATTTACAAGCTAATTTTGAAAATACTAAAGCTTATCAGTGGTTA
>LJOT01000394.1 GCA_001672075.1 Anabaena sp. CRKS33 | reverse complement strand
TGAGTGTATAAGTGAGCAGTCGTAGAACCGTCTGCACTTACATTTCTGTCTTATCCTAGCTTAGAATAGCTAATCTTAACACATATCAACTTCCAGATATAACATTATATCATATTTAGAGAAGAGGGAATGGGTAATGGGTCATAGGGAGCAGGTGATATCTGAGTTTTAATTCCCACATTCCGCACTTCATTGTGTAGTACAGGTACGAGTGTAATAAGTGTCAGAAATAGTTTAAGCATAAACACATAGCCTAGTTAGTAATAAATGTAAGCAGTAATATAATGATTGCCAACGAATTCAAATTAATAAGGTGTTGACAATAAAGGCTGTTTTGTGTAGTATAATTCTGAAATTACTTAGGAATTGCTGAATAAACCTAAAACCATCAGAAAAATTAAAGTATTAATCATGATAATGATAAATAATTTGGATAGCACAACAAAAGTATTAAAGCCTACCATACTTATATGTGGCTATACTGGTTCGGGAAAGACAAGTTTAATACAAAGTATTTTTGGTACACAAACAGTACCTGATGATCAAATTGGCCACGATAGTCCAATGACAAAAGAATTTATTAAATACCTGAACGAATTCATCGACATTTGGGATTCTAAGGGGCTGGAAGTGGCAGATAATGAGAAAGATTTTGTTGATAGAACAAGAAAATTGATTACTGATATCCAAAAGAAAAATAATCCTGAAAATCAGATTCATGTAGTTTGGTATACTATCCAAGGATCAGGAGCAAGGGTAACTTCTACAGACCTTGAACTGATTAAATCCATATTTAAAAATGTTATTGTTGTGATTACCAAAACTGATATTACTCAGTCAAGGCAGCTTAACCCTATGATTCAAAAGCTACAGGATAATGATATAAAAAGGGAAAATATACTCCCAGTTTTTGTCTATCAGAAAAATGAAGATAGCGAAAATGACGAAAATGACGAAAATAAGGAAAAAGAAAAAAGGAAAAAAAGCAAGCAGTCTCTCCTTGAACTACTCAATAGAACTCATGCACTAATGCCAAGTGCGTACAAAGATGCTTTCGAGAGCGCACAAATGCTTTACTTGGATAACAAAATAAAGAAAGCTCAATCTATTATTCATAGTTGTGCAACAACCGCGTCAATTGCATCTGCTGACCCTATTCCGGTTAAAGATTCTGTGGTAATCACAACAATTCAGATAGGAATGATTTCGTCTTTAGCTCTTGTGTATGGTTTGCCTAAAGAAGTAGCTAATACAGCAGTAGCTGCATTTGTAGCTCAAGCTGCTGGTACTGCTGCTGTGACAAGCTTGCTAAAATTGTTCCCAGGAGCAGGAAATGTGATTCAGGCTGGAGTAGCTTTTGCTTTAACTGAAGCAGTTGGGCTGGCAGTTAGTGCTTATATGATTGAATGCTGTAAAGCTCTTATTGGAGAGGGCAATCCACCTAAATTTATACTAAAAGATTTCAACATTTTTTTTCAAAACTTATGAAATACTGAAAAATAACAGATATATCCAAATATACGTAGAGATGTTTTATAGAAAGTCTCTACGTATTTTATTAAGGTATATATATATTTGATGTTTGAACCCACATTCTACATCAATAGAATGATAGGACTTTGCTGAAGGTATTGTCTGATAATCCTAGAATTATTTGGGTAAAATTTTAACTAGTCTTCAGTTCATAAATCCTGATTTTATCCTACTTTTGCAAATTAAATCCAAAATGCCTAAACTGCTAAAGCTAACCATAATTAGTATCTTTGTAAGTATCATCATAGCTATAATCTTCTTTTCGTACCAGGCAGTATCAGATCAACAATGGATACCAGTGCGTGGCGGTATACCATTTGGAATCAGCGGCATGACTTTGATACATCAACCAATTCAGAAACCAAGCCAGACGTTAGATTTGATGATTGTCCATGATAATAAACAACCCAATCAAGGACGTTTAGCAATAATTAGCATTAATGATAACAAGCAATTAAAGTATTTTCCCTTAAAGTGGCCAAGTGAAATTAACCTACCTCTTGATTTAGAGGCTTTAGCCTCTATTCCTGGAACAAATAACCTGGAATTTATTGCTGTAACGAGTGCTGGGAAGGCATATCATCTGAAATTAGATGCCCAAAAACAGCATTTATTCATTCTCGGAGAATTTGAGCTACCTGATATTACTAAAAATAGTAACTTTGAATCTTTCGGTTTACAAAATATTGATGGTAAATTAATAGCAATTTGGGCGCATCGAGGAGAAAGTGAAGAACCAGCCAAAATTTATTGGGGAATACTAGATTTAAAAAAATATCAAATCAATCTTGCAGGTACGGCTGATTTTCAAGTACCTTTTCCTGGTGGTAATGTGCGCCATATTTCTGATATCAAAGTAGATAATGCGGGGATTGTCTATATTTCCGCAGCCAGTGATGCAGGTAATGATGGACCCTTTGAGTCTGCTGTATATGTTGCTGGTTACTTAGGCTCGTTTGGTAATAAAATATTTTGGCGGCAAAACGATAAACTTTTTCCTATCTATCGAGATCATCATCACAAAATTGAAGGTTTAGAACTTATACCTGGTCTAACAGGTGGTGTAATTTTGGGTACAGATGATGAAAATCTGGGTTCTTATGTGTACATGATAGGTAACTGACAAAATAATTGGTAATTGCATTCGCTCAACAGCATCTTGAACAGTTAAACCCAAAATCCGTTGCTACTATGATCAGTAACAACGGATATTATTAGCATATATTCCCTGATCAATCGGGAATAACTAACTACTTATCTTTTTTCTCAAACCGAGGGGGTTCGCGGAAGGCGATTGAAAAAAAGAGTACACCTATTGCTAGGGCTAAAATCA
>LJOT01000686.1 GCA_001672075.1 Anabaena sp. CRKS33 | reverse complement strand
CTATTTATTGGTGGCTACTTGATTTTTAAAAACTATAGCTTTTAATTAGTCGTAAATGTAGTTTTTGTATACTACTTTTTGAAGTGCGGAATGTGGGATTTAGGTAAATGGACTTTTTCAAATAGAAGTAACATTCCTCGTATTGCTGGTAAACCATTTTGGAATATGATTTGTATGGATTATGATCTAGTTGAAAACTATATTCGAGATATGTTACAGAAAATTGATCAAGCATTTGCTGAATTAGCCACAAAATAAATAGTTACCAAATCTATAGAGAAAAAAGTGAAAGTTGTTCAGATATCTCTTTACCTTTCGATTTATTTCCTTGAATTAAGTTGAGAAGATAACTACCAAGTTCTTGAGCAAGTAATACAGGAACTGCATTACCAATTTGTTTATATTTAGAACTTACCGAACCATAAAAAATCCAATCATCAGGAAAAGTTTGAATTCTTGCAGATTCACGGACAGTTAAAGAACGCAATTCTACAGGATGACACATATCTGTAGCTTTTTGATGTGGACTTGTTGTGATTGTTGGAGAAGGTTTATCCCAAGATAATCTTCTATAAAAACCTACTTTTCCACCTCCCGAATTATAAGCACCTCCCATAGCTTCTTGTTTTAATTCTTCTGGTAAATGCTTCCAGTTTTGTCCAGCTTCCAATAATCTTAAATATTTTAAGCGACTTTCTGGATAAGCCATAAATTCTCGTTCTGTATCAATTAAATCTGTGATAGCATCTCCTAAAGTCCGCCATTTAGGTAAAATTTT
>LJOT01000106.1 GCA_001672075.1 Anabaena sp. CRKS33 | reverse complement strand
CTACAACAGAAGAAGCTGAATTAGCAGGAATATTAGAACTGGACAGGATTTTTACTTTATTGAATGCAAAAATAATTGCTGAATCATGACAGTTAACGATACAAGCAAAAAATTAGTTAGAGAAAGAGCAAAATTCCTTTGTGAATACTGTCTTCTTTAGAAGAAGCAAGTGCAGCTTTATTTGCTATTGATCATATTATTCCCCAGTCTCTTCCTGGTTCATCAGATGATCCTGATAATTTAGCTTTAGCTTGTCAACGTTGTAACGGATATCGCTATAATTTTACAACTGGTATTGACCCGGAAACTGGAGATTTAATTCCTATATTTAATCCTCGAAAACAGAAATGGTCTGACCATTTTCTTTGGTCAGCAGATGGTTTAAAAATTATTGGTATTACTGCTACAGGAAGGGCTACTTGTAATCGCTTAGACCTCAATGATGAAAGGCATAATGAAGGTTGTATTATCAAAGCGAGTCGTTTTTGGATAAAAGGTGGTTGGCATCCACCAGATGATGATCCGCGACAAAGTTGAGAAAACCCAACATTTTACCCAAAATATGATGATTAATTTCTTGGGTTTCACTGCGTTCTACCCAACCTACAGTTTGTATGGTTCGTTTACTTAATCTCCTTTAAATACTATCAGGATCTACACCCAAAGCCTTTAATCTTTCCGCTAATAATTGAGCGCGTTCATCACCAGTCGCTAAAACTGTACCATCTTCGTAACACCAACGCAACCAAGAACTATGTCTACCTTCAAATTCTCCTGTCCATAAAGTTATACCTAATCCAATCTCATCTAACCAGTTGTTTGTCGTTTCTACATAACGTCTAGCTTTGAGAGTGTAAATTCTTAAAACCTGTTCTCCTAATTGTTGATTTGGGTCATAGACAATATAGTAAGATACCCGCATTTGTTCATAGATTTTCAGTTTCTTCCCTAACTCTTCACCTTTTTGATTAGAGACAATTTCGATGACAACTTCGGGTGATTTACCAAATTTCCAAATTAGGTAACAACGGTTTTGTTTCTCCCACCAATTTTCAGGAACTTCAACATCAAAACTGATAAATACATCAGGAACTATAGCGGGTTCACCATAAGTATGATAAACACCAACATTGGCTTCAGCTAAAAAAACCTGATTTTTTAAGGAACTATAAAGAGAACTAACCAAAAGACGTTGTTGTTTAGCAGATGCGAGATTATCCACGGGTGTATCATCTTCGGTGACTAGCAGGTTGACATCTGGCACATCACAATTATCAATATCATTATCATTGATTAAAAGTTGGTTAACCATGATTTTATCCACTACTTGAGGACTTTTTATTATTGTATAATAATATTTTCCTGAAAATTAAGATCACAATAGACTCTTGTAAAAAATCCCAACTCCTAAAATCTACTTACTCTTAGGGCTTACGTACAAGTCACGGAAAGTATTGGTGGGATGCTGAAATTGTCATTGTCAGATAAAAATACCCTGAAAATCCCCACCTCAAATAAACAGGATTATTATTTGTAGGTTATTAGTTTGTAGGGTGCGTTACATTTCATTTTGAGCAAAAAATACTGTATCTTTGGTTATATTTTCAAAGCTAACTTGATGGTTTACTATATATTTATTCACCAGAAAATTATAAATTTCTTCTATATAAGAATCATTAAATCAACTAATTCCTTGACAAAACGATATCCTAAATTGTTCCATGTCAGACGCTTATTTAATGTTTTATTTGTATATGTTTTTTTCGATGATTTTGCATTTAACCATCCCATCTTAAATTTTGCAAGTCGTCCATTATCAGAAGGACTAGGATCATCTATTTCATATACTAATTCATTAAAAATCTTCTTATATTTGATTCTGAGCATTGTTAGTTTTAGCGATGCCAATAAATATCATACCCCAATTCAGTAACTCTCTTTAATTGAAGGCTTTGTATCAATTAGGATTGATATAGTGCCATGTAATTACATGATATACATCATAATCCCCTCCTCGCAAGCGGGGAGGGGGTTGAGGGTGGGGTTCTTGTATCTCACTGAATGGAGAATCCCTATACCAATTACCAATCACCAATTACCAAATTAAGTCAACGCTTCTGCACCACCGACAACTTCCAGTAGTTCCTGGGTAATTGCGGCTTGACGAGCTTTGTTGTAAGATAATGACAAGGTTTTAATCAACTCACCTGCGTTATCACTAGCGTTACTCATCGCTGTCATCCGTGCTGCTAGTTCACTAGCTGCTGATTCTTGTAATGCTCGTAATAGCTGATTACTCAGATATAAAGGTAGCAAAGAATCCAGGATTTGGACTGGATCTTGTTCAAAAATCATATCGCGGGGTAAAGGAGCAACTGTACTAGTTACCTTTTCTCGTTCTACTTGGAATTGACCACCACGGGTAGTTAAACGGAAAATTTCATCATCCGCTGCTTCTAAACCTTGGGTATCCAAAGGGAGAAGGGTTTGGACTACGGGACGAGAACTAACCAAGGAGACAAATTTTGTATAAACTAGCTCAATCCGGTCTACTTTTTCGGAAAGAAATAGAGAAAGCAGTTCATCAGCGATATTTGTTGCTTCTGCGGCGGTAGGAATTTGTTCTAAACCGCTGTAAGTAGCATCAATAGGCTGATTCCGGCGTTGAAAGTATTGGGTAGCTTTGCGTCCGACTAACACATAGGTATAGTCTACACCTTCAGCTTGAAGTTCTTTGGCACGATTCTCAGCGCGACGGATGACGTTACTATTGTAACCACCACATAAACCCCGATCGCCCGTAATTACCAATAAGCCTACGGATTTAACTTCGCGTTTTTTCAGTAGGGGTAGGTCTACATCTTCAAAACGCAGTCTGGTTTGTAAGCCAAACAATACTTGTGCTAAACGGTCAGCAAAGGGACGGGTAGCAATTACTTGTTCTTGAGCGCGACGGACTCTGGCCGCTGCTACCAGTCGCATGGCTTCCGTGATTTTCTTGGTGTTTTTGACCGACTGAATGCGATCGCGTATTGATTTGAGATTAGCCATAATCCGATTTTAGATTTTAGATTTTAGATTTTAGATTCGGAATTTCGGATTTTAGATTAGACTGATCTGCAAATAAACATCAAATCCCCGTATTTTATGGGCTGATATCCAAGGAACGAGTCTATTTAATCCAAAATCCAAAATCCAAAATCCAAAATTTTTACGCTGCTGCTTGGAAGGTCTTTTTGAACTCGGTTAGTGCTGCTTTCAAAGCAGTTTCTTCTGCATCACCGAGAACTTTTGTGCCTTGTACGCCTTGGTAATAGCCAGTATTAACATTCTTGAGGTAATCACGTAAACCTCTAACAAAGGTAGTTACTTGATTAACTGCAATGTCATCTAAATAACCATTAATACCAGCGTAAAGAACTGCTACTTGTTCAGCGACGGAGAGAGGGTCGTTTTGAGGCTGTTTTAACAATTCCCGTAAACGCGCACCACGGGCCAACTGATCTTGAGTGGCTTTGTCTAAATCAGAAGCGAACTGAGCGAAAGCTTGTAAATCGTCAAACTGAGCCAATTCCAGCTTGATTTTACCAGCAACTTTTTTCATGGCTTTGGTTTGAGCCGCAGAACCTACACGGGATACAGAGATACCGGGGTTAACAGCGGGACGGATACCAGAGTTAAACAAGTCAGAAGACAAGAAAATCTGACCGTCAGTAATAGAAATTACGTTGGTAGGAATATATGCGGATACGTCACCAGCTTGGGTTTCGATAATTGGTAAAGCGGTCATACTACCTTTACCCAATTCGTCGCTCAATTTAGCAGCGCGTTCCAACAAGCGGGAGTGGATGTAGAATACGTCTCCAGGATAAGCTTCCCGACCGGGTGGACGACGTAACAGCAAGGACATTTGGCGATAGGCCTGTGCTTGCTTAGAAAGGTCATCGTAAATAATTAAGGTTGCTTTGCCTTTGTACATGAAATACTCAGCAATACTAGCGCCTGTGTAGGGAGCTAAGTATTGTAAAGTAGCTGGGTCACTGGCGTTAGCTGCTACAACTACGGTGTAGTCCATAGCGCCTTTTTCTTGTAAGGTTTGGACTACGTTGGCAACGGTGGAAGCTTTTTGACCGACAGCTACGTAAACGCAAACAACATCTTCACCCTTTTGGTTAATGATGGTATCAATAGCGATCGCTGTTTTCCCTGTTTGTCGGTCACCAATGATTAATTCCCGTTGACCACGGCCGACGGGAATCATGGAATCAATAGCGGTGATCCCTGTTTGCATCGGTTCATGGACGGAGCGACGAGCGATAATACCAGGGGCGGGGGATTCAATTAACCGACTTTCGGTGGTTTTGAGATCACCTTTACCATCAATGGGACGACCTAAAGCATCTACAACCCGACCAATTAAAGCTTCACCCACAGCTACTTGGGCGATTTTACCGGTAGCGGTTACGGAGCTACCTTCTTGAATGTCCCGACCTTGACCCATCAATACCGCACCGACGTTATCTTCTTCTAAGTTTTGGGCGATACCAATGGTGCCATCTTCAAATTCTAGGAGTTCCCCAGCCATGGCTTTTTCTAAGCCATAAATCCGGGCAATCCCGTCACCAACTTGTAACACTGTACCAACGTTAGCAACTTTAACCTCTTGGTCGTATTGCTCGATTTGTTGTTGGATAATGCTGCTAATTTCGTCTGGTCTAATGGAAATGCTCATTTGTCAGTTGTCAGTTGTTAGTTGTTAGTTGTCAGTTGTTTTGATTGGCTATTCACCAATGACTACTGACATTTATCAGAACTTTTTAGTTACTGCTTAAACGCAAAGAGAGACGACGTAGTTGACCACGCAAACTAGCGTCAATCACTTGAGAACCAACTTTGATAATTACACCACCAATTAAGTCACTGTCTATTTTGGTAGCTAATTCTACTTTTGCAGCTTTGGTAAGCGTAATTACCTTTTCTGTAATTGCTTGCTGTTGGCCTTCTGTGAGAGGAACAGCAGAAGTAATTTCCGCCAATACGGTTTGATTTAACTGCCGTAATAGCGCTAGATACTGCTGTAAAATTGGTTCACTGAAGGCGATGCGTCTTCTGTCAACTAATAGCAGTAAAAAATTACGTAGGTATGGGTTTGCACCTTCCCCAAGTAATTGTTTGAGGAGATTTTTTTTGTTCTCTGGTTTCACAAAGGGATTAGCCAAAAAGTTATTCAGTTCTTGGCTACCTGTTAATAAACCCAGAAAAGTTTTTGCATCTGTCCCAATTTCTTCTGTTGAATTTTGAGACTGAGCAATAGACAATAGTGCCTGTGCATAAGGCTGGGATATTTCAGCTGCTGCTGCATTACTTTTCATATCTCGCCTCCCAGTTGTGCGATGCTACGGGCAATTAAAGCCTGTTGAGCATCATCGCTAATACCAGCTTTGAGTTGTCCTTCAACTTTTTGTAGTGCTTGTAAGACTACTTTTTGCCTTAGTTGAGTTATCACTCTTTCTAGTTCGGAATTCAAATCAGCCGCCCCCGCTTCCTGCATCCGTTGAATATCTACAGCGGATTGGGCTAAAATGGCATCTTTAGCTTTCTGGGCGTTTAATTCGGCTGTTTGTTTGATTCTTTGAGCTTCTTCTTGAGCAAGTTCCAGCTTTTGCTGTGCCTCTTTCAATTTGGCTGCGGTTTCTGCTACCTTCTGCTCTGCACTCTTAATTGCTGATTCGATATTTTCTCGGCGAGATTTTAAGGTACTACCTAAAACCTTGCTGCCAAATACAACCAACACAGTAATAATAATAGCCAGGTTAATCAGGTTAGTATCTAAAATATTCGTATTTAGACTAAACCCACTTTCTCCCTTGCTTAGTGCCAATTCACCTCCGACGGCGCTGGCTTCCGTCATCAACAGTAAAAAAGTCCCCATGATTCTTTATCCACTAACTGCGCTGCCAATTTTCCAAATTTTTTGTCAGTTGTCCGTTGTCAGTCGTCATTTGTTAGTTGTTTTCAATACTAATAACTAATGACTACTAATCACCCATGACCAATGACTGTTTTCACAAGTTAGCGTTGACTGACTAAATCAGCACCTAACAGCTTCTCTAGGATTTGGCGACTGAGAGCATCTACTTGTGTTTCCAAGGCAGCTAGAGCTTGTTGTTTTTGCTGCTCAATTTCGCTGGCTGCTTTTTCTCGCTGTACCTGGGCTTCTTGTTGCGCTGCGGCGATGTTTTGTGCAGCGATTTTTTGGGCTTCGGCTTGGGCTTGAGCAACAATTGCTTGAGCTTGTTTTCTGCTGTGAGCAAGCTCTTGTTCGTATTGCTGGGCTAATGCTTGGGCTTTTGATAAGCGTTCTTGGGCTTGTAAATTATTGGTACGGATATATTCATTCCGGCCATCAATTGCATTACCCAAGGGCTTGTAAAGAGTTGCGTTCAATATCAGGGCTAATACTAGAAACTGGATTGCCATTAAGGGCAGAGTAGCATCTAGATCAAACAGTCCCCCTTCTTTGGCAACTTCTTCCACGGCCAATAAGGTGATCCAGTGTGTCATGATTGCTTATTCCTATCTACATTAATGTTAATGCTGAGTTCTGATAGCTTGCGTGTTCCAGTCATTTCATCAGTTATGAGTATAAATTCATAACTTTCTGTTCAGACGTGATTGCTCACGCCCGCAGTCAGAACTCAGTTGTGATTATGCG
Source organism: Anabaena sp. CRKS33 (assembly GCA_001672075.1). GTDB lineage: Bacteria > Cyanobacteriota > Cyanobacteriia > Cyanobacteriales > Nostocaceae > Dolichospermum. Next base: position 6,918 of record LJOT01000106.1, on the reverse strand, counting down.
AAGGGGTTAGCAAACAGTAGCACTAGAGCGACTACTAGACCGTAGATGGTTAGAGCTTCCATGAACGCCAAACTTAACAGTAATGTACCGCGAATTTTGCCTTCAGCTTCTGGTTGACGAGCAATACCTTCTACAGCTTGTCCTGCTGCATTACCTTGACCAATACCGGGGCCGATTGCAGCTAAACCTACAGCTAGGGCAGCGGCGATAACGGAAGCAGCAGCAACTAATGGATTCATGATCTTCTTTCCTTACTTTTAGAGATACGGTTGGGTGTTGTATTTGTCAGTGGTAAGTGGTCAGTTGTCAGTTGTCAGTTTTTAGATGATTAATTTCTGTCATCTGTTAACTGTCACCTGTTTCCTGTTGCCGCTAATGGCTGACTCTTGTGATCTGAGGGGGTTTAGTGTTCTCCCTCATGCTCTTCGCCATGATGATCTTCCATCGCTTCGCCGATATAGGCTGCTGCGAGGGTGGCAAAAATTAGTGCTTGAATGGCGCTGGTAAATAGTCCCAAAGCCATTACTGGCAGAGGCACGAACAAGGGTACTAGTAGTACCAGCACTCCCACGACTAGTTCATCAGCTAAGATGTTACCGAATAAACGGAAGCTTAGGGACAGAGGTTTTGTGAAATCTTCAATAATCTTGAATGGCAACATGAAGGAAACTGGTTGCACATAGTTACCGAAATAACCTAAACCCTTTTTGCTGAATCCTGCATAAAAATACGCTAAGGATGTCAACAACGCTAAGGCAACAGTTGTGTTAATGTCGCTTGTGGGTGCTGTCAGTTCGCCCTCTGGCAGATGAATTAACTTAAAAGGAACTAGTGCCCCTGACCAATTTGACACAAAAATGAACAAAAACAAAGTGCCTACGAAGGGCACCCAGGGGCGATATTCTTTCTCGCCAATCTGGTTTTTGGCCAAATCTCGAATAAATTCTAGGGCGTACTCCATCAAGTTTTGTAAGCCACTAGGAATCCTTTTGACGTTACTACTGGCCAAGACGGAAGCTAGGACGAGTACGCCAATAACAAACCAAGATGTGAGAAACACCTGACCATGTAGCTTCAAGTTTCCTATTTGCCAGTACAGGTGTTTACCCACTTCCAATTCAGCAAGCGGAAGGGAGTAGACATTCAGAAAATTCAGCATTTTCTTTCCAATTCAATCGTTTCTCCAATTTTACCTGGAGAAGAGGAGCGTTTTAAGGTTGCCGGAGCTTGGATGAGTCAGAGATTAACGCTAACCTAACTACATAGATGATGAGTGTGGCTTTGTAGGTCAGAAATCCCAAGAATATGGGTAGTATATGCAGTTGATTCAACTTTGATGCCAGGAGAATCAGCACTACTAACAAGGCTAACCGAGTTTTGCTCAGTTCTTGTTTTTCCCTTCCTAACCTTTCAACATCTTTCGCCAACATCCTCAAGTAAAGCACACCTGCACACGCCCCTAATAAATAATTTAGAGCAATGTTTGGTGAATAAGCAATCCAGACCGAGATAAAGACTATCCCTGTTAAAACAAGTGTGATCAATATCAACTCTCGATAGAGTTGATAAAACTCCTCCATGGAGGAATCTATTGGTTTTGAGGACACAAAACCAGATTTATCATCTTGTTGTGCTGTCTGAGTGGGCGTAATTGGTTCGTCTGACAAGCTCACGGCATTTGAAACTAGTACAGTTTAAATATGATGACCGCACATCCAGTCTGCCAAATCATATCACGTCGCGGTAACAATACTTTAGAAAAAAACAATTAACTTATTTTTGGTCAGTGGTAACAGCATCATTTCTTACTTATTTTTTATGAGGCGGGGATCAGTAAGATTGGTTGTTGTTGGTAAAGGTGTCTGACTCGGTTTAAGTCTAGCTCGACTGAGGTTAAAATATCCGCCACTGTGGCAGAACTATGAAATTTTTGGAGAACTTCAAATTTGATAATGGTAATTAATTTAATTTTAGCCGATCACTCTCAATAATTTCTCAAAGTGCGATCGCTAAATTAGCAATTAAATTACGCCATTCTAAGTATGTGAACGGAAAAAACCCGACATAAGTAACGAAAAGTAAAGTTGCCCAAAACCTCTTCCCTCTTCCCTGTTCCCTGTTCCCTGTTCCCTGTTCCCTGGTTATAACGACAATTTTTAACGCCAACCTACTTACTTAACCAGGTGTCAGTAAAATGAGATGTTGTTTCCAAAGATTTCTCACTCCATCTAACGCAAACTGGACTTTGGTTAAAATCTCTGCTACGGTAGATTTACTATCACAGTTTTGCATAAATTCTAATTCTGCTGGTGATAACTTAACAATTTGATAATCATAGTTAAATATACATTGACTGGGAAACCCATCTATACAAGGGTTAAGTTCGGGTATAGCTGCTAATAATCTGTTATCTGCTGACCAATCGCTTTTGGGTAAGGGAGGACGACTGAGAAAAAATTCATAATGTGCTACTTCTGGATTCAATAATTCTACTAATCTGTACCGTTGACGTTCTGTGAGTTCTGCGGCTCGCTCAATTAAATCCGGTGCTTTTTCTAACAAGTTTTCCAATTGCCAAAAACCAGGATTTGAGAACCCCACAAAGTCTAAGCCGGAAGCGTCTATTAATGCAAATAATGTATCAATATTGTAATCAGTTTCCTGGGGATGTACATACATATCAGCAAAACATTCATCCCGCTGATTTTCTAATGACCATCTTTCTTTTTCGCGCTTGACAATACGGTTATTTTCTGGTAAGGAGGCAAAGATTTTTCTGCCAATGTGGACACCATCTTGATAGTCACCTCGTTTGTTACCTTGGAGAAGTGCGATCGCTTGTTGCATTAGTTGTATTTCCCATCTTCCCAGTTCTCCATAGACAAAGATGTGCATTAATCCACCTGGGGCGAGTTTTTTCGCTAACGCTTGAATACCAGGAATAGGATCGGGTAAATGATGAAGCACACCAACGCAATTAATTAGATCAAATTGTCCTGGTATCTGTTCAACATCATAGATACTCAGATGATGAAATTCTACACGGTCAGCACCAGAGCTTTGACAGCGTTTTTTTGCTACTTCTAAAGTTCCCGCACTTAAATCTATGCCTACTACCTGTGCGTGGGGGTTAAGATGTACTAAATATTCTGTTCCTACCCCTGAACCACAACCAGCATCTAAAATACGGATATGTTGATTTTCGGGTTTTCTCCCGGTACAAAAGTTGTAAGCAGCTAACCAATTCCAGCGCCAATTATAACCTGGTGGTGGTTGATCTAAAATTGGTTCTGGGGGGAAAGGGTAGGTATCATAGAGTTTTGCAACAGCAGCACTGATTTGGGAGTTGGACATAATTACGGATAACGCAGCATTTCTGATTTTAATGGATAGGGGGATTTTGGGCAAATGTATGATTTTTGGTGAGGATTTACGCCAAATATTCCTTTCTAAACTGCGATTTCTCTGTAATATCCGTCCCTGGAGTGTTTTGTTTATTCCGTAACTCGTGGGTAAGTCTTAAAGTATTGACAAAAAACATCATTTATGAATGGTAGATAATCACACTGTAACTAAGAGATAAAGATAGGTGTTTTGAAACTCCAAACTATTTAGTTTTATAATTAAGAAGAATCGCAATCATTAATACAAATTAAAAACAATGGGAATATTTGGATTTGGAAAGAAGTCAGCTATGCCAACACCTGAGCAAGCTTTGCCAGGACGGGACGAAGTAATGCGAGTACCAGCACTTCATTATGTGAACAAAAATACCCTGAAAGCACCTTTTCCCCGGGGATTAGAAACTGCTATGTTTGGTTTAGGCTGTTTTTGGGGTGCGGAACGCAAATTTTGGCAATTATCAGGGGTTTACACTACAGCGGTAGGTTATGCTGCTGGTTACACACCCAACCCTACTTACCAAGAAGTATGTAGCGGTATGACGGGTCATAATGAAGTGGTGTTAGTTGTATTTGACCCGAAAATAATTACTTATTCCCAACTCCTGAAAGTCTTCTGGGAAAGCCACAACCCCACCCAAGGAATGCGTCAAGGTAATGACAGTGGTACTCAATACCGTTCGGGAATTTACGTTTATTCCGAAAATCAAAAACAACTAGCAGAAACATCACGAAATGTTTATCAATTAGCTCTCAAGGATGCAGGTTATGGTACAATTACCACAGAGATATTAGATGCACCTGAATTTTACTATGCTGAAGAATACCATCAGCAATATTTAGCCAAAAATCCCGGTGGTTATTGTGGTTTAGGTGGTACTAATGTAGCTTGTCCCGTGGGTCTTGCGGAAGCGCAGGTAAGTTAGAAGTCTAGAAAACCACACAATACCCTCTGTTAAGACTAAAAGTATTATATCGTAGGTTGGGTTGACTCAAGGAAACCCAACAAAATCTTTGGTAATATTATATTAGGTTTTGCTGTCGCTCAACCCAACCTACATTTCCTTTTTTATTTTTTAATTTTTTTTAAAACTATGTCTTTATTGAAAAGCTCACTAATTGGTTTAAAAGCTGACTCGTTCCGTCATCCTCTAGATTTGGAATCTACTAAAACGCTCAAGCAAATCCCTGGTTTAGATATGATGGTGAGAAATTGGCTCGGTCCAATGGCTGAACAGGTTTTTTATGTAGAGAATATCGCTTCTAGTATTTTAGTAGGAGAAAAACAACTCCCTGAATTACACAAATTATTATTAGAAGCTTGTCAAATTCTTGACATTGAGCCGCCTCAATTATATGTGCGTCAACATCCAGCCCCTAATGCTTATACTTTTGCTATGCGGGGTAAGCAGCCTTTTATAGTTATCCACACATCTTTAATTGAGATATTAACACCAGCAGAAATACAGGCTGTAATTGCCCATGAATTAGGTCATCTGAAATGCGATCATAGTGTGTATTTAACGCCAGTGAATTTACTGATTTTAGCAGCCGCAGTCGTGCCAAATATTGGTGCTGTGTTGGCACAAGCTATGCAGTCACAATTATTAGAATGGGTACGCTGTGCTGAGTTTACCTGCGATCGTGCTGCTTTGTTAGCCACCCAAGACCCTAAAATTGTTATGTCAGTATTAATGAAGTTAGCTGGTGGTTCTCCCAGTTTAGCACCCCAATTGAATTTAGATGCTTTTATTGACCAAGCTCGTGCTTATGATGACATTAGTAAGACGGAATTGGGGGAAATGGTGAAATCTGCCCGCACAGCCCAATTAAGCCACCCTGTCCCTGTATTGCGGGCGCGAGAAATTGATCGGTGGGCTAGTAGTTTAGAATACCAAAGAATAGTGAAAAATCACAGTATTAATCATCAAAACAAAACTGCATCCCCAGGAGGTTGGCGTAATTGGTAGATTGCACCACATTGAATCTCAATTAAACTACGGTATCTTGCTACATGAATTACCCCTAAGCAACATGAATCTATCACCGATTAATTTACTCGCATACGAACAAATGGCAAAAGAGCATCTTTCACAGATGGCTTTTGATTATTATAGTAGTGGTGCATGGGATGAAATTACGCTACAAGATAATCGCGCTGCGTTTGCAAGAGTTAAACTTTATCCAAGAATGCTGGTTGATGTTAGTGAAGTTAACTTAACTACTAAGGTTTTAGGGGAAGCGTTGCGATTACCTCTGTTAATTGCGCCCATGGCCTTTCAAGGTCTGGCGCATCCAGAGGGTGAAATTGCTACAGCCTTAGCTGCGGAAAATGCGGGTGTGGGTATGGTGCTGAGTACATTAGCTAATAAGAGTTTAGAAGAAGTAGCTACTGTTGCTCATGGTTTACAATGGTTTCAACTTTATATCCACAAAGATCAGGGTTTAACTAGGGCTTTGGTGGAAAGAGCTTATAGGGCGGGCTACAAAGCGATTTGTCTGACTGTAGATGCTCCTGTGTTGGGAAAACGAGAACGAGACCAACTTAATCAGTTTACCCTACCTGCCGATTTACGGCTTGGTAATTTCACCAATATACCCGGTTTAGAGATTCCCCAAGAACAAGGAGAATCTGGTTTATTGACTTATTTTAGCCAGCAAATTAATCCCGCAGTGACTTGGAAAGACTTGCAATGGTTACAATCTATTAGTCCCTTACCTGTGGTCGTTAAAGGAATTTTACGATCTGATGATGCGGTTCGGGCTGTGGAATATGGCGCTCAAGCAATTGTTGTTTCTAATCATGGCGGTAGACAATTAGACGGGGCGATCGCTTCTCTGGATGCTCTAACCCCAATTGTAGCGGCAGTAAACGGACGGGCAGAGGTTTTGTTAGATGGGGGGATTCGTCGAGGTACAGATATACTTAAAGCCTTAGCACTGGGGGCAAAGGCTGTACTCATTGGCCGGCCTGTGTTATGGGGATTAGCGGTGGCTGGAAAAACTGGTGTATCTCATATCATCTCCCTACTGGAGGATGAGTTAAAGGTAGCAATGGCACTCAGTGGCTGTCCCAGATTGGAGGATATTGATTCATCAATTGCTTACTAAAAAATTTCTCAAAAAAATCTCAATACCTATTGACAACATCAAAAAATAGGCTATAATAAGAAAGTTACACCCAAGGGCGGGTGGCGGAATTGGTAGACGCACCGCACTCAAAATGCGGCGACCGTGAGGTCATAGGAGTTCGATTCTCCTCCTGCCCATGCTTTGTCAATAACTAACAAAGCTTAGTTATTGGTTTTGTGTTGATGATTAACAGTTACCGATGCTAATATCAACGCCATACTCTCTAATCTCGAAATAACGTAGTATACTGGGGTTAATCGTATTTAACCGAAAGATGAAATACCTGACCCCAGAACAAGTTTACAAACAATTTGGCTACCACCCTAAGACGACGGCAGAATGGGCTGACTTAGGGAAAAAATAGCCGAAGAACAAAATATTCATG
>LJOT01000685.1 GCA_001672075.1 Anabaena sp. CRKS33 | reverse complement strand
TATAATGAAAGATGTCTATTTTGGTAATTGTTTCATCTTGGTAATGGGTTTGAATTTGTTTTAGTCCCCAGTCGGTTATGTTATCAATGCGTTTTCCTTCTTTGTCGTAACGGTAGAGGGGGAGACATTGGCCTCCTGCTGGTAAACAATTCAAATCAATAATTATTTTAGAAGCTAAACTATGAAAATCTTTAGGTGATGAAAGTCCTGGTATTACAATATACTTATTTTGATCATCAGCTTCATTTAAAATATCAAACCATTGATAAGTTCTACCATTAAAATGTTTATCAAAATAAAGTTTTTCTTTTAAATATACCATCTTTTCCTGAAATTGATCTGACATTCCCCCCTAAATCAATAACATAAACAAAAGAGAAATCGTCTTGAATAGATTTTCTAAAACCATCAAATGCACGTCCATCTAAAAAAGAAGAATTAGTAATAAAACATATAATACCATTTTTTACTCTATCTGTTGCCCATCTGTAGAAACGGACATACATATCATATAAAATATTTTTATTCTGCGCTTTACTATATTTAATATAACTTTCCTTAATTAACTTATCTATAGCAGTATAATAACGATTAGCATTATTATCATTAAAATTCTCCTGTTTTGCATTATAAGGAGGATTACCAATAATCACAGAAATAGTTCTATCATTCTGTCTTTTGATTCTCGCAGTATTCTCCACAGTCATAGCAAACAAATCCAATTGCTTACCCTCAAAAGACGTATTATCCAAAGTATCCACAAAACAAATATTTTCAAAC
>LJOT01000393.1 GCA_001672075.1 Anabaena sp. CRKS33 | reverse complement strand
AGACCGAATTACCGACTTTGCCATTGGCGCTGATAAAATTGACCTGTTGACCTCCCTGGGTGTAGCTATGGATGCTCCCACTGCCTTCACTCGTGCTGCTAATAGTACAGCCACTACCTTAACAGATGTGGTCAATAATGTATTTACTGATGCTAATGGAGCATTAACTGGTAATCAGGCTTTAGGTATAAATAGTGCAGTTTTAGTCAGTGTCACCACTTCTGGTATTGCCGGAACTTATTTAGTGATTAATGATGGTGTGGCTGATTTCCAATCTAGTAATGACCTATTGGTGAATATCACAGGATCCAGTGGTACATTATCAGCTTTGGGTACTATTGCTGTTAGTAGCTTCTTTATCTAAGTGCCTAATCTCTCCTGCTGTGATTGGGGAGCTATTTTAACCCAAATCACTCTAATATTTCTTTCTTGATCCCAACCTAAGAGGTGGTTTGAAAACTTTTAGGTTGGGTTTGCAAAAGTAAACCTAATAGATCATCGGTTTACGCTAGAATCAGCAACAACTATTGTCTGAAGAAAAACTTTACAAAGGATTTTAAAAATGTTATCTTGGTTTTGATAAGGAAGAACTATCTTTTATTCATCTAGCTTTTGGAATCTAGTTAACCTACGTTACGCTGATCATAACACCTTCACTTTCATTCCCTAGTCTATCCACAGCGCAGACAGCATAAGTACCGGGTGTAACTGTTGCAAAGGTAGTACCAGCGGATAAAATGCGTTTAATTGTCCAATTCTGACCACTTTGAACATACAGAGTCCAAGCACGCATAGGCCGATTATCTCCTGGTTGCCAGTTTAATTTACCATCAACAAATTTGAGATTTTTGGGCGGTGTCGGTGATGCGGAACTTTTCCATGGCATACTAGGAACGAGGGCAGGTGTGGGATAATAGCCTTTAAACTCATCACTGATGCCTTGACGATTTTCCTTAATGCCGGTCATACTAAAAAAGATATTACCCAAAGACAAATTAGCCGCTAAATTCCGAGAAATCTGAATTTGCTTGGTAATTTCGCTATTTTTCCAGGCTTTACCATCCAATTGTCCTAGATTGTTACCTGCATAAACATGACGCTGGCTGCTATTAATTTTAGTCCACCATTGCAGTAGTGCCGCGTAGCTTTGTTTCGTTTGGTCGGTACGCCAGTAGAGTTGGGGCGCAATATAATCTATCCAACCTTGCTGTAACCATTTTTTAGAATCAGCATAAAGGACATTATAGGCATCTAAACCAACAATCCCCGCAGGTTCTCCAGAACGATAAATACCAAAAGGACTAATACCAAATTTAACATCAGGTTTGGTGGCTTTAATTCCTTGAGAAAGTCGCAATACCATTTGATTAACGTTTTCTCGTCGCCAATCTTCTAAACTCAGTTTACCACCTTTGGCTTGATAAGCTGCGTAGGTTTTATGATCGGGAAAGGGTTTACCAGATATGGGATAGGGGTAAAAATAATCATCTAGATGAATAGCATCTACATCATAACGCCGGACAACATCAATAATCACATTGTAGGCTCTGTCTTGAACAATTTTTGCCCCTGGGTCCATCCATTGTTGAGTACCCCATTGATAAACAACTTCTGGGTTAGTAACCGCAATGTGTGGACGGACAGGAGAAACTTGACTATTGGCTCTAGCGCGGTAAGGATTGAACCAAGCGTGTAATTCAATATTGCGTTGATGACATTGAGCGATCGCAAATTCCAAAGGATCGTAAAATGGTGTTGGTGCTTTTCCCTGAGTTCCTGTAATCCAAGCACTCCAAGGTTCTAATTCAGAAGCATACAAAGCATCACCTTCCGGTCGTACCTGCAAAACTAAAGCATTAAAATTCAAAGATTGTAACTGTTTAATAATCGCTAATAACTCTGCTTTTTGCTCTTCAACAGTCAGTCCCGGTTTAGAAGGCCAGTCACTATTCCACACAGACGCTACCCAAGCACCTCGGAACTCACGCCGATGACTGACCTTGATAGTATTAGTATTAGGGGCTGAAGATAAACCCCCAGGCACAACAATATAATCAGAAGTAATTTTTTCCCCTTTTCCCAAATATACTAACCCTTGATAAACTACCGCCGCTACATCTGCGCGAGTAGCCGCTGTTTTATAATTAAGGATTTTGACATTGGGATAATTTACTACCCAACCAACGCGAGTCGCTACAGCTATCTGATTAATTCCATAGTAAGGAATTAAAGATCCATCTTGATAAATTTCTGCCAGTTTACTCACCAGGTCTAGACCTACTTGAGCAGCAATTCCCAAGCCATTGACCATGGCTACTAAAACATCACCTTTAAAAATACTTTCATCTATACCGAAACGCTTATTTGGATATCCTGTCAAGAATCCACTTTCATAAACTTTTTTAATCGCCTTGAACGCCCAATGGGTATCAGGAACATCAACAAAACCCACATATTCACGTTTCACTCCTGGGGAAAAAACAGCAGCAATAATAGCCGCAAACTCAGCGCGAGTCACAGGGTTATTAGGGCGGAAAGTTCCATCAGGATACCCTTTGAGAATCCCCCTTGCGGCTAAGGCCTCAATGAATCCTCTCGACCAATGACTTTGAATATCGGAAAATGTTATAGGAGTAGATACCATATTGCTTTAGATAGTTACATTCTCTATTAATCTAGCAATATTTAAGCCATAGCTGCTAATTTTTTAACCTAGTCAGATATATAAGTTTTTTAAATATCCCTTTGGCAAAAAAATCGCCTTTCTATGTTTATTGAGAAAATAGCTGGTTTATTCTCAATAATCTTGAGAATATAGTCAATAAGCCAACGAATTTACTAGGGTATTGACATCTTGACATTTTGTGCTAATAT
>LJOT01000105.1 GCA_001672075.1 Anabaena sp. CRKS33 | reverse complement strand
AAGAATTATATTAAATAGATAATTGATTTGTGGAGGATGATTATGGTATTGTATGAGTAGTTTCTCAAAAGTTTATCGAGATCTTAATTTTAAATTTGCAGAATCAAAAAATAATTAATAATATTAGTTGATTTTGATACCGCTTTTAAATTACAATCAGTTCTAGGATCATTATATGAGTTTTGTAGGAGCAGTATGGTAATTTGGCGAAGCTTAATTGCCTCTAGTTTAATCAGTTTTATGATAATTGGCTGTAGTGAACCGGCAAATTATTCATCTGAAAATGCTAAACAAGTTATTCAAGAAAGCAATGTTAATCAACTGATTACAGAAGTACAAGACAGTCAAAAAGCAGAAACCTTACTAATAGAAGCTAATGGTTTGTTAGATGCCCATCGTTATCAAGAAGCTTTAGTATTCTATAATCGGGTGATAGCCATTAAAAGCGATAGTGCGGAAACATGGGTAAATAGGGGAAATGCTTTGATTGCTTTACAACAGTACCCAGAAGCTGTAGAATCCTATGATAAAGCGATCGCAATTCGCCCAAATAAAGATGAAGCCTGGTATAATCGTGGTAATGCTTTAACAGCTTTACAACATTACCAAGAAGCCGTAAAATCTTATGATGAAGCGATCGCTATTGACCAAAATAAACATGAAGCTTGGATTAATAGAGGAATTGCATTGACAAAATTACAGCACTACAAAGAAGCTTTAGCATCTTACAACCAAGCAACTACTATTCGTCCTAATTTGCATCAAGTTTATTATAATAAAGCTTGCAATTATGCCTTACAAAATAATCTAGAACTGACAATTGAAAACCTCAAAAAAGCTATCGAAATTTTACCAAAAAAATATCAAGAATTGGCGAAAAATGACGCAGATTTTGATAAAGTTCGGAATGAAAAACGGTTTCAGGAATTATTACAATAAATGCTATAGTATTGACATATAGCAGATACAGGTAAATGAGGAAATTTCCTTTAATTAATAATGAGTAAACTGGCTAATGTTTTTATTCAGGGGATAATTGCTTTTACTGTCACTAATATTGACGATATGATAATTCTACTACTATTGTTTTCGCAAAGCGATAGTAATTTTCGTAAACGTCATATTTTCATTGGTCAATACCTTGGTTTTTTGTCCATTATTATATTGAGTTTACCAGGATTTTTGGGTGGTTTATTCATACAGCGAGAATGGTTGGGATTATTAGGAATATTACCCATAGTTATTGGTGTGAAACAACTAATTAATCAACAAACAGAAAGTACAGAATTTCAGACAGTTAATCCTGATTTTCCACAGTTATTACACCCTAACCCAACATGGTCTTTTTTCTTGAGTATTCTACACCCAAATACTTATAAAGTAGCGGCTATTACCATTGCTAATAGTGGTGACAATATTAGTATTTATATACCCCTATTCGCAGGTCAAGATTTTGTTAGTTTAGCCATAATTATAGCCGTATTTTTAGCTATGGTAGGATTGGGCTATGGTATTGCTTATCTATTGACTAGTCAAGTTACCATTGGTTATATTTTAAGTCGCTATGGTCGGGCTATGATTCCTTTTATATTAATGGCCTTGGGGTTATTTATTCTGTACGACAGAGGCACATTTAAGCTACTAACTCAAATTGCTAAGTAGATTAACGGAAAAAACCGACATAAGTAACGAAAAGTAAAGTTACCCAAAACCTCTTCCCTCTTCCCTGTTCCCTGTTCCCTGTTCCCTGTTCCCTTGTCATAACGACAATTTTTAACGCCAACCTACTTATTTAGAGATTGCTACTTTTACGGATTTTACATACAATGTAGTCTAAAAATTCATTTTGATCATGTCACAACTTCAACGGATTACCATTAATCCCCAGCAACTTCAAGAAAACCAAATTTTATTAACACCTCAACAACAACATTATTTACTGCGTGTATTGCGGTTACGAGATGGTGATAAATTTATCGCTATGAATGGTATGGGTAAATGGTGGTTAACTAAGTTACAAGGAATACAAGGAAAAATAGTAGAAATACTTGATGTAAAAACGGAATTACCTGTATCTATTACTTTAATGATGGCCTTACCGAAAGGGAATGGATTTGATGATGTTATCCGGTGTTGTACGGAATTAGGAGTAACTTCTATTGCTCCAGTTTTGAGCGATCGCAGTTTATTAAATCCCAGTCCCCAAAAGTTAGAACGTTGGCGACGCATAGCATTAGAGTCCGCTGAACAATCAGAAAGAGCCGTGATTCCTACTATTCTAGAACCAGTAGCTTTTAAAACTGCTATAAATGAAAATACAGCCAGTCATAGTTATATCTGTGAAGCCCGTGGTGATTATCCTCATCTAAAGCAAGTGATAAATAATACTAACACTGCCAGAGAGATCATTATTGCTATTGGACCAGAAGGGGGGTGGACAGATCAAGAGCTAGAAATAGCTGTAAAATCGGGATTTGTAGCCACTTCTCTGGGTTGTCGTATTCTCCGCGCAGTTACAGCGCCCATAGTTGCGATATCCTTAATAGCAGCAAATTTTGAATTAAGCCATTGAAATCAGCAAAACAACATCTAAATCAACACCTAATTATTTTTACTCGTTACCCAGAACCAGGGAAAACAAAAACGCGGTTAATACCGGTTTTGGGTGATATTGGTGCTGCTAACTTGCAAAAACAGATGACTGAACAGACCATTTTGCAAGTTAAAGAATTACAAAAATTGACCAAATTATCCGTAGAAATACGTTTTACTGGTGGTAATTTAGAAAAAATGCAAAATTGGCTAGGAAATGACTTATCATATAAATTTCAGGGTGAAGGAGATTTAGGTCAAAGAATGGAGCGATCACTTGTAAATGCGTTTAATCAAACAGCAAAACAAGTAATTATCATTGGTACTGATTGTCCCGATTTAAACTCACAAATTTTACTAACTGCTTTTGAGAAATTGCAAGTTTTTAATCTTGTTCTAGGTCCAGCCATGGACGGTGGTTACTATTTAATTGGGTTACAAAAACCAGCAGCAGAATTATTTACAAATATCCACTGGGGTACGGCTGAAGTATTTGCAAAAACAGTAGAAATTGCGGAGAAATTGAATTTATCAATAGGTTATTTGCCATCTTTAGCAGATATTGATCGTCCAGAGGATCTTGAAAGTAGGTATGATTAGTGTCAGCCAAAAAGTAAATGATTATAGGAGAAAATTATGATTATTTATTATCCATTGAGGGAAAAACTTGATAAAATAACCTGGAGAAAATATCAACCTCGTTTAATTTTCAAGAAACCATGTTTCAAATTCCTCCCGCATTTTCAGTATTAGGTTTACCAGTTCATGTTATGGATGATTATCCAGACTGGTTATTATATTCTTTAAGAGAAGGTAAAGGAACTCATGTAGTTACCCTCAATTCAGAAATGACCATACAAGCAGAAAAAAATCCCACCCTAGCAAATATTATTCAAAATGCTGAATTAGTAATTCCTGACGGTGCAGGAGTTGTGCTGTATTTACAGTATTTATTAGGAAAAAAAATACAACGTATTCCGGGAATTGAATTAGCAGAAAAACTTTTACAAACAGTTGCTCAAAAAGAAATATCTGCGTCAATATTTTTCTATGGAGGCGCACCAGGAGTAGCCACAAAAGCAGCAGATTTATGGAAACAAAAATTTCCCACACTAACTATATCAGGAACACATTCTGGTTATCATTCTTCAGAAGAAGAACAAGAATTATTGCAAAGCCTCAGTCAAATACAGCCACAAATAATATTTGTTGGTTTAGGAGTTCCACGTCAAGAATTATGGATTTCTAAAAATCGCCATTTATGTCCCAACTCAATTTGGATAGGTATTGGTGGTAGTTTTGATATTTGGTCAGGAACAAAAACACGCGCTCCCAACTGGTTAGCAAATAATAACTTAGAATGGCTATATAGATTATATCAAGAACCTTGGCGTTGGCGACGGATGTTAGCCATCCCAGAGTTTGTTTTAAAATCCTTAGTTTACAGCAATTTTGGGGCAAAAGTGCTAGAAAAATGATCAATAATCTCTAGCAAGATTGATAAAAGTTTGCTGTATTTTTGGTTGAAAACTAATTGACAAACCTCCAAATTTGTGTAGAGAATCAACAAAATCTAAAATCTAGAATCCCGATGTGATGACCGGAATAAATGGTCATGTTCAGGATGATATAAACGGGAGCGTCCGGTTACTGGTAAAAGTGCTGGACTGATTACATAAAGTGTAGTACGTTGTAATTTTTCTTCATGAGTACAAGCGGTCATTTCTGCTAAAGTAACAACGCGGATTTTTTCATCCGGCCAGCCTAAGCGATAGCAAATTGCTACGGGAGTATCTGGATGATAATGTTCTAACAACTGAGTTTGTGCTTCAGTGATATGATGGACACTCAGATATAAACATAAGCTGGCCTGATGTGCTGCTAAACTCGCTAATTCTTCCCTAGCAGGAACATAAGTGCGGCCACTAATACGAGTGAGGATAATAGTTTGTACCAAACCAGGAACAGTTAACTCAATTTTCAATTTAGCTGCGGCTGCTTGAAAAGCGCTGATACCGGGAATAACTTCAAAAGGAATATGAGCCGCTGCTAATAGCTGCATTTGTTCATGAATAGCGCTATAGAGACTAGGATCACCAGAATGCAGTCTCACAACAGATTTATGGGCTACTACGGCATCAATCATCAGTGGTAAAATTTCTTCTAGAGTCCGATTTGCCGTTTTGATAATTTCCGCATCTGGACGACAAACAGCTAAAATCTGTTCAGGGATCAAAGAATCTGCAAATAAAATCACATCAGCCCTAGCCAACAACTTTTGCGCTCTAACCGTTAATAAATCAGGATCTCCCGGTCCTGCCCCCACAATATAAACTGCTGGATATAGAGAATTTTGGTAGTTATTAACACTTAAATTATTCGTATATTCCTTCATTAACTTTGCTCTGAAAAACTCCGACAAAAAACTTTTGGCAAATCCTTCAGTACCCTTCCGGATTAACTACTTTTGAGTTGTAGAAATAGATGGTAGATGCACCCTGGTTAAGCCCTGGAGATTAATTACTCTGGGGCATTTTTTATTTTTAGTCAATCTCCCTTGCAAGAGGAAACAACATCAGGTAAAGGACGCTTGAGTACATACAGCCAAGCTAAACCAACCATTCCTAAAAACATTCCTCCTAAACTGACCATTTGTGCCATTCGTAAAGGTCCTAGCATTAAGCTATCCATGCGTAAACCTTCAATCCAAAACCGCCCCAAGCTGTAGGCTACCAAGTAAACTAAAAATAAAGTCCCTACTTTCAAAGGCGATTTTTTAGATAAAGCTCGAAAAAACAAAGTTAGCAATAGTGCAAAAACCATAAAATTCCACAAAGACTCATAGAGAAAAGTGGGGTGAAAATATTCAAAATTAACTAAATCCAAAGGACGACGTTCTGGGGGAATATATAATTTCCAAGGCAAACCAGTGGGACGGCCAAAGGCTTCCGAGTTGAAAAAATTCCCCCACCGGCCAATTGCTTGCCCTAAAATCAAGGAAGGCGCGACTAAATCAGTTAATTGCCAAAAAGATATTTGATTAAGTTTAGCAAAAATCAACGCCGCTATGACACCGCCAAGAATTGCCCCATGAATAGCAATACCTCCTTCCCAAATAGCAATGATCTTTTCTGGGTGTTGAGAATATTCTGACCATTGAAACAAGACATAATAGAGCCTAGCTGCGGGAATAGAGGCAATTACCAGCCAAATTGATAAATCATTGAGTAAATCTGGGTTAACGTGACGACGTTTAGCCAGATATTGAGAAAGGGTGACACCAATTAAGACAGCAGAGGCAATTAATAACCCATACCAGCGAATAACAATTGGTCCGAGTTTAACTAAAATCGGACCTGGAGAAGTAAATTGAAACCCCAAGGGCAAAATCGAAAAATCCACTACCATGGAAAATTACCTATAGGAATATGAAATCTACAAAGACAAAGACAATAATAAGGCAATCTTACAATAGGCGATTTTACGTTTCTTGGTACAGTTTGATTTTATTGTGTTAACCTACTTAGTTGCTAATTCCCAATCATGAACCATGAGATGTTAGATTTAACTAAGTTATGGACAAAAGCTGTTAGTTTATTATCTAGACCTAAAATAACATTGTGATTGCTATTTATCCTGGTAGTTTTGATCCCATCACTTTGGGACACTTAGACCTAATTCAGCGTAGTAGTCGCCTGTTTGAACAGGTAATAGTTGCCGTCCTTCGCAATCCAAATAAGATACCATTATTTACAGTTGAGCAAAGATTAGAACAAATTCGTATAGCTACAAAACATTTACCAAATGTAGGGGTAGACAGTTTTGATGGTTTGACTGTAGAATATGCTCAAATGCAACAAGCACAAATTTTGTTGCGGGGGTTAAGAGCGGTGTCCGATTTTGAAATTGAGCTACAAATGGCTCATACTAATAAAACACTGTCTACTCAGATTGAGACAGTTTTTCTAGCGACATCAAATGAGTATAGTTTTTTAAGTAGTAGTGTGGTAAGAGAGATTGCCAGGTTTGGTGGCTCTGTTGATCATCTTGTTCCCTCACACGTTGCCCGAGATATATACAAATGCTACAACCAAGTTCAATCTCTGCCCATGAGTCCAACCAAAACGGGAAAAATCCTACCCCACGGGAGTACGTAAAGGTAATCCCTCCAGACAGGAATCAACCACTGTCAACGGCAGGGGTAGATATTCAACAGGAACTCAACCGCTTAGAGGACATAATTCTCTCTAGCATGAGGATTCCCTTAACGGGACGTACCCTAGTAGATGAAGATAAATTACTTGAACAACTTGATTTTATCCGCCTATCTTTGCCGGCGGTTTTCCAGGAATCATTAGATATTTTGGCACAAAAGGATGAAATTCTCCTAGAAGCCGAAGAATATGGACAACAGGTTGTAGACGTAGCCCAAGCCAAAAGGGCGCAAATTTTGGCTGAAAGTGATATTATCAGGCAAGCACAACGGGAAGCTGACCAACTGCGGCGACAAGTCCAGCAAGATTGTGAAGCGATGATGCAAGAAACTATTGCAGAGGTTGAGCGTAAGCGTCGCGCTTGTCAGCAAGAGTTAGAAGAAATGCGCCAAACTGCAATTGCTCAAGCTCAAGAGATTGAAGATGGTGCTGATAAATACGCTGATCATGTTTTGGGTAATATGGAACAGGATATTCAAGAAATGTTACAAATTATTACTAATGGTCGTAAACAATTACGTGGGGATAATCCACAGCGGACTGCAAATAATTCTCATAATTCTAAAAAGAGCTTTCCTAAGTCAACAACAAAATAAACAAAACTAATCTGTTACACACCTAAATTGTATAATCTTAAAATTGTTAAATGTCGTGGCGTAGGATCTGACAACTATCACTAAATATCAAATGGTAGATCGGATAAATGATATCGCTTGGCAAGCTCACCGGGGAAGCGTTGCGGCGATTATTCAAGTCTTGAATGAAAGACTAATTATATCTGGTGTGAGAACTAGAGCAATTTTTGCCGCTGGTGTGTTGCAAATTTTGTGTGAAGCGGCTACGGTAGAGCAACTTGAGCAATCTACCTTAGTCCCAAAAATCCAACAAATTTTGGAGTCAATTGCACCGCGTCACATTCGCCGAGTTTATATCAATAGTCGAATTGTGCGAGAAGAACAATTACTATGGTTAGAGGAAATTCACCGTGATGCCAATCATCAATTTCTATGGTCACAGGAAGTTATATTGTCCCAACCAAATTTCTGGAAGCGGCTAATTCGATATCTCAGGAAAACTGATGCCAAATCCAGAAAACCTATTTTAACTCAACCCCAATCTCTACTTAAAAATCAGGAGCAGGGGAAAATTTCAGTCAACACTGGGGTAATAATAGTTTCTGGTTTATGTTCACTAATTTTACTGGCTTGGTTGGATTTTCGCTTTGGTAATACACTAAAAAGTTTGTTAATATTCATAGGTTATCAATCTTCCCAAACAGCAAGTCAAAGATCGTCTAGCCAAAGTCTTTCGACACCATCTGATGATCCATTTGCCGCTTCTGTACGACTAGCTAACCGGGCTAGTGTTGCTAGTAAAACAGCTATCACCTCAACTGAGTGGTTGGAGTTGGCTGCTACTTGGCAACGGGCTTCTGATTTAATGAGTCAGGTTTCACCTAGCCACAGCCGCTATCAAGAAGCACAAATTAGAACTAAATTATACAAGAAGTTTAGTCAGGTAGCCCAGAAAAAAGCTGAGAAAAGTGAGTTGTGAGCAGGTTCAGATTTCAGATTTCAGATTTCTGGAATTTCCACTATTTACTCATTTCTAACATCCGTACCATGGGTCGCAACGCGGCTAGGCGGATTTCTTCTGACATAGTAATTTCTGGAGTGCGATTTTTCATGGCTAAATACAGTTTTTCTAGGGTATTTAACCGCATAAATGGACATTCGTTACAGTTACAATCATTCTGTGGAGGTGCGGGAATAAAGTTTTTCTCAGGTGCTAGTTTTTGCATCTGGTGAATGATTCCCGGCTCCGTAGCTACGATAAATTCTTGGCTAGGGCTGGTTTGACAATAATTGAGTAAAGCTGCTGTAGAGCCAATAAAGCTGGCATGACGTAAGACGCTGGTTTCACATTCAGGGTGAGCGATCGCTTCCGCTTGAGGATGTGTAATTTTTAACTCCACTATTTTCTTTTCCGAAAAAGTTTCATGGACAATACAACTACCTTGCCATAGAAGCATTTCCCGTCCTGTTTGTTCGATTACATACCGTCCCAAGTTCCGATCTGGGGCGAAAATAATTCCCTGTTGAGGGGGTATTTGCTGGACAATTTTCACAGCGTTGGCACTGGTGCAGATAATATCGCTCATGGCCTTAATTTCAGCCGAGCAGTTAATATAGGAAATAACTAAATGGTCAGGGTGTGCGGCTTTGAAAGCTGCAAACTCTTGAGGAGGACAACTATCTGCTAAAGAACAACCTGCATTGATATCTGGTAATAGTACCAATTTATCAGGATTGAGGATTTTGGCAGTTTCCGCCATGAAGTGAACACCAGCAAAAACAATTACATCTGCTTGAGTATTTGCCGCAGCTTTGGCTAATTGCAAGGAGTCACCAATAAAGTCGGCAATGTCTTGAATATCAGGGTCTTGGTAGTAGTGGGCTAATATTACCGCATTCAGTTCTGTTTTGAGATCCTCAATGGCGGTAAATAAATCTAATGGTAGATTATCTGATTTCGGTTGAGTAAGTGTAGTTG
The DNA here is from genome assembly GCA_001672075.1 of Anabaena sp. CRKS33. Taxonomy (GTDB): domain Bacteria; phylum Cyanobacteriota; class Cyanobacteriia; order Cyanobacteriales; family Nostocaceae; genus Dolichospermum. The sequence goes on along the minus strand of LJOT01000105.1, from coordinate 4,281 downwards.
TAAACACAATTAAAAACTGCTGTTTTAAAGAATGAGATGACCTTGTGGATTAAATTATAGTAGTTTTTACCAAAAATAGGGGATGATTGATATTAGCAATTTATGCCCAAATTCCTGGGAGTTTCCTATCCTGGAGATATACGGCTTTTTAAAGTGGCATGACCAGTCAGAAAACTCAATCAAAACCTGTGAAAATTGCTGTAGTTGGGGATATTCACGACCAATGGGACGTGGAAGATGGTATGGCACTTAAACATCTTGGTGTGGACTTAGTGCTGTTTGTTGGCGATTTCGGGAATGAATCAGTAGAAGTGGTAAAAACCATCGCTTCCCTAGATATTCCCAAAGCAGCGGTAATGGGCAACCATGACGCATGGTACTCGGCTACTGAATGGGGACGGAAAAAATGTCCTTATGACCGCACCAAGGAAGACTGGGTACAGAAACAGCTAGATTTATTAGGGGCTGTCCAAGTCGGTTATAGTAAGTTGGATTTCCCCCAGTGGGATTTAACTGTGGTGGGTGGTCGTCCTTTTACCTGGGGTGGACCTGAATGGAGATTTGCCGAAATCTGTCAAGAACGTTATGGTGTCTCAAGTTTAGATGATTCCGCAGATAAAATTGTCAATGCAGTAAAAAATGCTACTTGCAACAATATTATTTTTTTAGGACACAATGGACCTAGTGGTTTAGGCGATCGCGCTGAGGACCCTTGTGGCAAAGATTGGCATCCCATTGGCGGTGATTTTGGTGATCCTGATTTAGCGGCGGCCATTTCTCAAACTCTCAACATGAACAAAACTGTTTCTTTAGTTGCTTTTGGTCATATGCACCGGACTTTGCGCCATACTAAGAAACTAGAAAGGAAAGCTGTATTTAAAAGCCCAGAAGGGACTATTTACTTAAATGCTGCTAATGTCCCCAGAATTGTCCAAGAAAACGGCGTAAAATTACGGAATTTCTCCCTGGTCTTTTTAGATGGGGGTATGGTGACAAAAGTTGCTCTCCTTTGGGTGGGTAAGGACTACCAGGTGGCTGCTGAGGAAATTTTTTATAATTCTTTGGTTTGATCGCTGCCAATTCTGTAATTATATGTTATGATTTTATTTGTCAGTTTTGATTTTCTACAATTCTGGCAAATAATCTGGAGAGGTGGCAGAGTGGTCGATTGCGCCTGACTTGAAATCAGGTGAAGTGAAAGCTTCCGGGAGTTCGAATCTCCCCCTCTCCGTTGAATTGATTTTTTATTTCACGCAGAGGCGCACAAAGGACCTCAAGAGTTTGATTTAGTATTATTTCAGATATAATTATTTTAATATATTATTTGCTAATATGTATGACTGGTTGAGTTGACTATTCATGATAGTTTGTAGTCTCTTCTACATACTTAAACTTAATTGAGTAAGATTAAATTTGCCATGAAAATAGAAATTGCTAACTTAGGTGTTATTCAAAAGGCAGAAATTGATTTAAAGCCTTTAACTGTATTTATTGGTGGTAATGGAACTGGGAAAACCTGGACAGCTTATACTTTAGCATCTATTTTAGGTGAATATGGAAGTGAAAGATATTGGCAAGCTTATCTTGATAAAAAAACTCAACAGAGATATCCAATTATAGATAATGCAATTGAAGAATTTTTACAAGAAGGAACAGTTAGGATCAGGGGAAACGCATCTAATTTTTTTTGACAAAATGTAACTTATGTGTATAGAGGAGAAGGGTGGTATTACAGGTGTAATATCAAGTTAATAGGTGAATATAAAGAAAATTTGATGGTAAGTTCGTTTCGATAACAATCAATAAAATGGATGGAAGTGGTATTCTATTTTAAATTCAAAGAGATAAAATCGAGAAATGAAGCTACCACCAAAAATCACAATAGTAGATCACTTTAAAAATTTAGAAGATAAAAGAATTGAGAGAAGAAAAAGGCATAAATTAATAGATATAGTTACCATTGCGATTTGTGCAGTAATCTGTGGGGTAGATAGTTGGGCATTGATGGAGACTTATGGGAAAAAGAAAGAAAAATGGCTAAAACAATTTTTAGAACTTCCAAACGGGATTCCATCCCATGATACATTTGCTAGAGTATTTGCAATGATAGATCCCCAACAATTTCAGAATTGTTTTTTGAGTTGGATAAAATCAATAAATAAAATTACAGAAGGGGAGGTTATAGCAATAGATGGTAAAACATTAAGGCATTCATATGATAAAGGCCAGGATAAAGGTGCTATTCACATGGTAAGTGCATGGGCAACTAGTAATAAATTAGTATTAGGACAATGTAAGGTAGAAGAAAAGTCAAATGAAATAACAGCTATACCAGAATTAATCAAAGTATTAGATATAGCTGGATGTCTAGTAACAATTGATGCGATGGGATGTCAAAAAGAGATAGTAAAATCAATTGTGGAAAAATCATGGGAATATATTATTGCACTAAAAAAGAATCAAGGTAATTTATACAAGAATGTAGAAGAAATCTTTAAACAGGCTATATCTAAAGGGTTTGAGGGATTCAAACATAGTGAATTTCATACAAAACAAGAGGAACATGGAAGAGAAGAGATTCGTCATTATCTCATGTTATCAGACATAAAAGAAAGAATAGATACTGACAATAAATGGGTGAATCTTCAAAGTGTAGGAATGGTAGAATATATACGAAAAGTCAATGGAAAAACGCAGGTTGAAACCCGTTATTATATTAGTAGCTTGACAAATCATGCCAAATTATTAGGACAAACAGTTCGCAGTCATTGGGGTATAGAAAACTCATTACATTGGGTTTTGGATGTAGCTTTTAGGGAAGATGATTGTCGGATAAGAAAGGATAACGCACCGCAAAATTTCGCAGTTCTTCGTCATATAGCAGTTAATCTTTTAGGAAAAGAAAAAAGCCAAAAACTAGGAACTAAAAGTAAGCAGTTTTGTGCGGGATGGGATGATGAATATTTAGAGAAGATTTTAAAATGTATCTGACAATAATCAGAAAAGATAGACAACTATAAATATAAACCATTTACTTTTCTGTTGATTCTGCAATAGAAGCTAGATTTTTTATGTCAAAAACTATAGATATTAATATATAGAACTGAACAAAATAAATCCATCATCAAAAATAAATAATTACTCTAAATTTATTAAATTTTTAGGATATTAATCAAGAAATTAATCAGATTTTGAATCAAATGACATATTTTTCGATCTTGATGCACTAACATAGTATTTTGTCAAGATAATTTAGATGCGTTTCCCCTGGATTATTATGTTTTTATCTTACACCCCTGTAATGATTTAACTGGTGAAAATAAGCCAGTAAAAATGACAAATCATGGAGGTGATAAAATTTATTTTGGTGAAGCAGAACAAAAACCTACATTTCCATTTCATAAATATGGATATATTACGCACAAACCAAATTTTACAGATAACCTAAAAAAATTAATTGGAATGGCTTTTGAGTATCTTTTAGAAAGTAATAAAAATGCAAACAATGGAACTACAAAAGATCCAAAACCTACTAATGATTTATTTTGTTTGAATTGTGGTAGTACCAGCGTAGATCTTCACCCAAAACAAGATGCAAAAAAATACACAGCAGACTGTAGAACTTGTGGACATCAAACACACATAAACTATTGCTGGAATTGTTCAACAAAATTATTTAAACATGGCTATTATTGGGACTATCATAAAACATCTGTTTGGAGTAGCTTTGATATTCATTGTCCCAATTGCGGTATGGCATTTGCAGATAAACCGTGAAATTTGCAGATAAACAGATTTTTGACATCTGACGCACCCTATTAATGACTGTGTTTTAAGCTACAGAAAAATTTGCAAATTGCCGATATTCAGGACGAATAAACCCTGATATATAACCCTGAAAAATGCTATAATATAAACCAATCCCAAGCTATGTATGAAATATGAAAATAATTCTAGATAACTTAGAACCCAACCTCGTCGAAAACCTCAGATATCAAGCAGAACAACATGGACGGACTCTAGAGACTGAGTTAAAACTAATTTTAACACAAGCTGTTACCAAAAATCTCCAAGAAAACTTTCAGGAACAAACATTAATTCCTCTAGAAATATTAGCAGCACAGGTAAAAGAATCCTTGGATAATCAAGGATATCATTCCCATGAGCAAATTATTGATTTAGTTCAAGATGTAAAAAGAGAAATGGCTGAAGAACATTTATTAAAAGCACAGCATGACAATGAGTTATGATATCCCTCAACGTCTATTTTTAGACACTAAT
>LJOT01000392.1 GCA_001672075.1 Anabaena sp. CRKS33 | reverse complement strand
TCGTAATAATTGAGGTTGAAAGTCATGAAATTCATCTGGCAAACCTGGCTCCTCTGGATTTTCACTAGGTAAATCATACATGGTTGGCATGGTTTCCCATACTGGACGCGGATGAATTGTGGAGTCTAATTCTTCTTCATTGACATCCTCACTAGGTAAATCATACATGGTTGGCATGGTTTTGTGAGCAGGCGCTTGACTTTGATACATGATTAATTATCTCCTATGTTTCATCGCCTCCACCAAAATTATATCAGACGGGGAATTTATGCCCTGGTTTCCTGCCTTCATAATCGGTGCAAATATCCAGCCAAAGTTTTCTGAAACTGCTCAAAACCAAAAGTATCAATTACCTCTTGGCGCAGAGATTCAGGTTGGTACATCAAAGGATTAGGATATGTATTTTGTAGTATTTGAATCATGGTGTGAGAAATTTCATCCACATCACCAGGATTTACCAACGCTCCTAGTTTACCATGACAAAGAGCATCAATTGCCGCGTCTTGATTACTGCCAAGTACCGGTTTACCACAGGCTAATGCTTCTAAGTAAACTATACCAAAACCTTCGCCTTTGCTGGGCATGGCAAAAAGATCACAAAGATTGTAGTGATCACAAAGTTCAGCGTCGGGAACAAAGCCAGCTAAGGTAACGCAGTTTTCTAATTTAAATTCGGTAATTAATTGGTCAATTCTCGATTTATCATCTCCTTTACCAACAATGATGTAATGAACATCGGGAATTAGGTCACGAATTTTTGGCATGGCGCGGATGATTTGGTCATAGCCTTTATACTGTTCTGATGCTGATAGTCTACCTACTGTTAAAATTATCGGTTGTTCTGGTTTAAGTTGATATCTGTCTAATAAATAAGTCGGTTTTGCTGCGGGTTTAAATTTAGAACTATCAAATGTATTATAGAGTATGGAGACTTTTTGGGGATCAAGGTTTTGTTCTCTGATCAGGCGATCGCGTGTGTAACCGCTAACTGCTAAAATGCGATCGGCATGATGTAGGGCGCGTTGTAATTTGGGGTTGTCAATGTTCCAAGCATCTACACCATGAGCAATTGTCCAATAAGGAATTCCCCGAAGTTGTTTTAATTGATTAGCTACTGGGGTAAAATTCAAGTGAGTAGAGATGATTAAATCAGGACTTTGTAAAATTCCCCGTCCAAATAGTTGAGCCGCAAAAGCAGGAGTTCTCAGTGATAATGGAATTGTTCCAGTGCAATGGAATTTAGTTGAGGCTGAGGCTACAGTGGTAAAATCAGGAGCAGGTTTTTTATCATGCTTAATAAATACCCGATAGTCAGAATTAGGGGAGATATTTTGGATAGCTTGGCGAAAAAAAGCCGAGTAGGTTTGGATTCCACCTGTAAATTCAAATAAGTTGGGAAACCAGAGGTGGAAACGATGTTTTAGTTTAAAGCAACTTTGATTTTTCATTGATGTTCATTATTAAGTTGCCGCAATTTTAACTTTGAAGATTTTGTCAGGATAAATCTTCTAATGAGAATCATTAACACTGCTGAAGCGGCAAAAGAAGCTGTAACTTCTGCTAATGCACCCCCAGGCTGAAGTATGGACAACCCCGGTAAAAACCAAGAAACAAATCCTAGCCAATTGCCATACAATAACTTATAAGCTGCTGAGATATCAATAATTCTGATGATTACCCCAAAAACCATAAAGCCGATAAAAACCCCTATAGACCCGAAATTGAGATAAAATTCTAAAACTTGCCCCACACCTACACTAGTACCATCAGCAAATTTATTACCTGTATATAAAGCAACAATATTCCCACTTCCAGCAAAGATAGGTTTATCATGCCACAGAAGTCGGGGAATAGGGGCAACTGCTGCTTGTAATAATGTTTCACCTAAAGCATAACTTGCTTGTCCAAGATTGATGTATTCAACAGCTTGGCCAACTAATCCATTTTGATTGAGCCTTGTGTCAATAGCTTCTAAATGAGATTGGTTAGAAAAATCAATTATTTCAAAGTTGCTAAAGGTATTGATCATCCGTTCATATTTTGCTTCTATACCCTGTCCTCCCCATACTGTGGCTCTAATTTCTCCTCTATCTCTGAGGTAGGTAACAAACGCAGATAGTCCTAAAGCAAATACCAAAAATCCGGTGATTAAAATATGCCAACGGGGACGATAAAAACTGGATATAAAAATGAGGATAACTAAGGTAGCCGCAGCACCGTAACCAATAAAACCGAGCAGGTTAATAGTAATTAGGGGTATACTACAACTGGCAGCCAGCCAGAAGAAAAAAGCTTTTTTATCTTGCTCATGCCATGCTTTCCAACAAGCCAAACATAATGATACAACAATTAGGTAGACCCCTGATGTACTAAAACCCTGAAAACCGGGGATACGACCAATAGTAGGAGCGATAATCAGCGTGAAAAAGAACCCCACTTGTAGCAACTGTTTGGGTAATTGCAAATCAGGGTTTTGGGGAACTTGTCTGAGCCAACTTGGTTGAAATATGCGTAGTATCCAGTAAGCTAAAATGGTGCTACCTAAACCAAAGCCCATGACACCATAGACGCTTTCGATGAAACCGGCGGAAACTTGAGCATAGGAAGCCCCTGCTTGCAGCAAGTATGCGCTTTTGGCGTTATACCAAGGTAAAGCGTAAATAAGTCCACCAAAAAAATGAATCATTGACAGGGATAATAAGTAAGCAAGGGGTAAACCAACGCTAGGAACTTTCCGACTCCACTGGTCGCGGACTACGGAGGCACATATTGCTACCCAAATCACCAACCAGATAATTAACTCAGAGCGATTTTCCATGAAGTTACTTTTATCCTTGGTCTAAATAATCTCTGGCAATTATAGTAAAATCCTGAGCAACATTA
>LJOT01000684.1 GCA_001672075.1 Anabaena sp. CRKS33 | reverse complement strand
TAATCCTGGTTATCCTGATTCAGACAAAATCCTGAAAATCCTATAATCCTGGTTATCCTGATTCAGACAAATTCCTGAAAATCCTGTAATCCTGGTTATCCTGATTCAGACAAATTCCTGAAAATCCTGTAATCCTGGTTATCCTGATTCAGACAAATTCCTGAAAATCCTATAATCCTGGTTATCCTGATTCAGACATTTCTTTAATTATATTCATTGTTTCCACACTCACGGTACAAACTCTCATTAATAAATCTATTACCCGTTCTTTATAATCTGCGAAACGATAGGTATTGAATTTTTCCGCAATGGTGGGATCTTTTGGTTTTTTCTCTTTATATTGATCTAAAATCCATTCTAATGCACTACGATTACCTAACATATATTCCCACGCGATTTTAGGAATATTTGCTAATGTGGTGACATCATCTAAGATGATACTATCTTTGGTTTTGTCTGCTTTTAGTTTCGGTTTGGGTGTTTTTTGGTTGTCTTTTAAGGGAATGTCAAGACGAGTTAGGTTATAAGGTGTGACTGTTTCATAATTAATATGAATTTCCATGAGTTGTTTTCCCCAATTAACCCATTTTGGGAAGTTTTCATAATAGGGTAAGCGGGGAAATTCCCGTTTTAGGTTGAGTTCGTATTTGGTGCGATAAGCTGGGTTATGTAGGACTGCGTAGGTATAATGAAAGATGTCTATTTTGGTAATTGTTTCATCTTGGTAATGGGTTTGAATTTGTTTTAGTCCCCAGTCGGTTATGTTATCAATGCGTTTTCCTT
>LJOT01000391.1 GCA_001672075.1 Anabaena sp. CRKS33 | reverse complement strand
TAACGTTATTCACCGGGATATTAAACCTAGTAATATTGTGCGCTCCAAAGAAGAAGATAACAAATTCTATTTAATTGACTTTGGAGCAGTTAAACAAGTAATTGAAGGTAATATTAACACCACAGAAACATCTATGGTCTTTGGAACTCCTGCTTATGCTCCCCTAGAACAAATCAGAGGGGAAAAAGTTGATTATTCCAGTGATTTATATGCCTTGGCTGCTTCTTGTGTGCAATTATTAACAGGTGAATTTCCAGACGATTCCCGTGTTAAAAATCTTTGGAATTGGCAAAAATATCCCTATATTAGCAAACATTTAGGTAAGATACTAGAGCGTATGCTCCAAGAAGATATTGATCATAGATTCCAGTCAGCACAGGAAGTAATGGAAGCTCTGAATAAACGAGATGATCCTAGTGATAAAAATAATGGTGGTGGTGAAAAAACAATAATTATCTCTACTTCCCAACCTGAATTTATTAAAGTTTTATTGATCACAGCAATTATTTTGACGACTACTGGGGTTTTGATAGCTATTTATCGCTATCAAAATCAAGACCTACAAGTAGATATTAAAACTATTCCTGGTCAATTATTTGATCATCAACAATTTGGAATTAAGATCAAATATCCTCAAGATTGGAAGGCTGAAAAACAACAATATAGTCCGTTAACCGGGGGAACTATTGCCAAAATATTCCCTCATACTTTTAGTCCGAATCTCGAAGTAGGGCTATTTATCAGTATTGAAGATATACAAAAATCCCAGACTTTATCAGAGTATAATCAGGCTGCTATCGAACAAATTAAAAAATCCGTTAAAAACGTCCAAATTCTCGAACAACAATCGAAAAAAATAGATAATCGAGAGGGATATCAAATAGTTTATACAGGTCAAGATCAAATTGATAACTTCAGGTTTAAAGTTATGAAAGTTTGGACTATTAGTAATTCAAAAGTTTATATTCTGACCTATCGAGCCGAAGAAAAACTCTATGATCCCTTTCTCAAAGATGTAGAACAAACCATGATTAAGTCTTTTCGTTTGCAGTTGCAGTCTACTTTGCCAGTTTTGCCAGTTGACATTTAGACACTAGTGGTATTAACATAGGATTGACTCAAATCATCAGCTTTTTGTAACCCTCTTAATAACCTGATTTCTTATGGCTTTAGTTATGAAAAATCACCTATCAGCACCCTTAACTGGTCTGGCTTTAGCCTTGAGTGTCACTTTAGCTAGTAATCAGCCCAGCCAAGCTCAATCTCAAAGCCGTCTATTTACCTGTGCATTGAGAGATAAGTATCCAGTAACCGTAGTTCGTCACCCAACCAGAGGTAGTGTGCCCTTAATTGTGTGGACAAACACAAGTCAGATTAGTGATACATGGACACCTCAAAAACGTTGTCAAGAAGTATCAGATCGTTTCCAGAAACTGCAAAATCAAGGTCAACTGAGAATCCTGAAAACAGGAACAGTTAATGGTCAATCTGTTATCTGTGGTTTAGGAACTAATCAGGGCGCTTGTGATAGAAAAAATGTTTTACTGACCATGACAAAGGATCGTGACCCTAATCAGGTTCTCGAACAACTATTGAATACCCGTGTTGGCGCAGGTGGGGAGGCTGTTTACCTCAGCGGCGACCAAGAAGGACACATTAAACCAACAATCAACCGTGATGGCACTGTCAGCGTAGACATTGATCAAGTGATTAATAGTAACAGTGAGCCACTCTGGTAAACTGGAAATTATGGGGGGAAAACCATGAGTTGGCGCATAGGAATGGTCGCTGTTTTTGCACTAGCTGGTTCTGTTTTGCCTTTGGCAACTTCAGTGTCGTCAGTTCCAAAACCCCCTTTTTCAATGGTTAATTTGTGGACTAGCCAAGAACAAATTCAACTTGAAGAAGAGGCTCGTTTAATTACAGTTAAGATATTAAGTAACCCTAGAGAAAAGCGCGATCGCTCATTAGGTTCTGGTGTACTCTTTTATAAAGAAGATCATAAAAATCACTTAACCTCAACCTATGGAGTAATTACCAATAATCATGTTTTACAAGCTGGTGAGGCTCCCTATTCCATTCAAACTCCCGACGGAAAAATTCACCGTGCTAACCCTGTGGTGCGGAAAAAACAACTGAGGGGACATGATTTAGCCTTATTAGAATTTGTAGCTGACTCAGAATACAGGATTACTACCAAATCAAATCAACAAGCCACCCGTGGAGATTCGGTAATGTCTGCTGGTTTTCCCCTCAAAAATAGCAAAAGCAAATCTGGGGGGTTTGTGATTAAAACCGGTAAAATTCAACTAGTGCTAGATAAAGCCCTAGAGGGAGGATACCAAATTGGCTTTACCAATGATGTAGAAAAAGGGATGAGTGGAGGACCCCTATTAAATCGCGCGGGGGAATTAGTAGGAATTAATGGACTCCATGCTAACCCAATTTGGGGTGATCCTTATGTTTTTGAAGATGGTTCTTACCCAACGGACGCACAGCGAGAAGAAATAAGTCAATACAGCTGGGGTATTCCCTTACAAACAGTCAAGCAATTATTGATTGCTAAAAGCAAGTAGGGGTAGCGCCCCGTGTCTACCCCGGTATTTAGGGCAACCACGGGGGGTTTGCCCCTACAAATATTTTGGTCAACCACGGGGGAAGTAACCCCATTACAGAAAAAATTTGCGCCTTTGCGTGAAGTACAAAGAAAGGGTATTATAAAAAATAGTATTATAAAAAATAGTATTATAAAAAACAATTATAAAAGACAAAGGACTATGAAATTTTCCCAGGGATTAGGAGTAATTCTAGGGACAACAACCCTAGCTATAGTACAATACCAACCTGTATCAGCATTAACTCCCGTACAAGTTAATGATATCGCTAAACCAA
>LJOT01000683.1 GCA_001672075.1 Anabaena sp. CRKS33 | reverse complement strand
ATATATTTTGACAAGGGACTTTTTTGATGGTTTGGTTAAACTTTGTTAATGGTATTTTTAACCTGCGTAGGCAGGTTTTGCCCGTGTAGACGCGGTTTCTAACCGCCGATTTTATCAACTTCTATCTATCCCGTAATTTGTCAGTTTTCAGGTAATCTGCCAACGGGAAGGGAGTAATGTGGTGTGGATATGGCTGAATCAGAAAACCCCACCCTATCTTAGAAAAGGCGAGGTTTTTTTGATGTCTGGGAATAAAATTTATTAGGGTCGGATCTTTACTCCTGCTCGCACTGCATCAAAACCGTCAGGAAATATAGTCTTACTATCGGCGATCACCTCGAATAAACGCGCTCCGGTTAAATCCGCTCCGGTTAAACGCGCTCCAGTTAAACGCGCTCCGGTTAAACGCGCTCCAGTTAAACGCGCTCCAGTTAAACACGCTCGATTTAAACGCGCTCCAGTTAAATCCGCCTCACTTAAATCCGCCTCACTTAAATCCACCCCGAATAAACGCGCTGCGCTTAAATCAGCCTCACTTAAATCAGCCCCGCTTAAATCAGCTTCACTTAAATCCACCCCGAATAAATTCGCATAGCTTAAATTTGCACCGCTCAAATTTGCACCGCTCAAATCTGCACCGCTTAAATCTGCACCGCTTAAATCCTTGTCACCAATACGCGCCCGACTAAAATCAGATTCATTATACGCATAGGAAGGACTAGGATTGAGGAATAGAACCCCACTGAATACTGAAAATGCTATAACCAGCACCATCAGAAAACTTAGGGA
>LJOT01000682.1 GCA_001672075.1 Anabaena sp. CRKS33 | reverse complement strand
AAGGAAGCGTACCATTCCTGATCAAATTTGACGGGAATACCGTCAATAAACCCTAAAAATGTACTATATTCTTTTTTGAATTGATCATAAAATTTCTTGGTAACTTTATCAACATCAAAGGCTTTTTTAGTCTTCTTAGTAACTTCTAATAAAGTTAAATTTTCTTCCTCTTTAATACTAATATAAATTGTTTCTAACTTTTGAATTAAACCCTCCCCAGACTGGTGAATATGATAATGATTTTCTCGACTAGTGACGGGTTTTCCTGGTTCGCGTCTTACCCATTGCCAAATTTGTTTTTCTTGACCTTTATCAGTATAAATAATTAAATGTTCTTGACTATAACTAGTAACTTCTATATCAATCTTTTTTCTAATTTGAGAGTTGGGTAAAAGCCCATTTTCAGGTAAACAATGATAAACCATTAAACCACGTTTTTGGGAAATAGCTTTTATGGTATAATTCTCCCCATTTACAGATAGATAAATAGGAGAAATATCCGCATAATCCCAACCTAATTCTTCAATAAACAGGGATGTAAAATCCGATAATTGTAGATATTTTTTAACTTGACTACGATTGAATTTCATAAAATGCACTCCTGGTATACATAACTACAGCTTAACCCACCATTTTCAGTGATTTAAGTGATTTATATAGCGATAAAATACCTATCTTCATCCTGTACATCCTGATAATCCTGGATATCCTGATTCTGACAGTGGATACTCAACATCATAGCATAGCGATCGCTACATTATAGCCACATTATAGTTACATGATAGCTACATTGA
>LJOT01000104.1 GCA_001672075.1 Anabaena sp. CRKS33 | reverse complement strand
GAAAAATGCTTATTATAAAACCGATAGTAATTACACTCAATTGGAAACTTTACCGAATATTGATATTAATATTAAATGTGGTAATTCTTTAATTAGTCGTTTTTCTTTAGAGGCTGATTTGCGTGTAGCTTTAAATAGAAATAATTGCAGTGTTGAAACTTATAGAAATGCTGTACAAACTTACCGCAATGCTGAAAATCGAGAACAAAAAAGAGCAATGAACAAATTGATTGACAATATTAAAAGTAATTTTAAAACAACTTTGGGATTAAGTGATCCTAATAAAACTAAATTAAGACAATTAGAGGGAGAAGTTTATAATTTGCAAAATCAAACTTTATTACTAGAAGAAAGTGAAGATGAGAAAAAAATCCGTGGTCAAAGAATTAATCAGTTAAATAATGAAATTAATAAGTTAAAAGTTGAGATTGAAGAAATAGAAAATGGTAAAATATATGAAAATGCTTTTGAATGGCGTTTTGAATTTCCTGAAGTATTAAATGATGACGGTGTTTTTGTTGGTTTTGATGTGGTAATTGGAAATCCTCCTTATATTAGAGCAGAAGAATTAGGAGATTTAAAAATCTACTTAAAAAATAAATTTAGTACCTTCGTTACTGCTGGAGATATATTTTATTATTTTTATGAGCTTTCATATTCAATATTAGTCAATCAGGGTAAATTCTGTTTTATTAACAATACTTATGATAAAACAACTGCTGGTAAGACATTACGAGATTTTGTGATCAAAAATTTTACAATTGAAAAGTATTTAGATATGACTTCTGTAGTTGTGTTTGATGAAGCTACTACTTATCCAATTATTTTTATGGCTTCCAAATCTGATAATATTAATGAAAGTTTTGATTTTCTGAAAGTTAATAAAACTATATATAATGACAAGAAAAATATTTTTAATGCTGAATATTTTAGCCGAATTTCTCATCAATCATTATTAGCTGATGTCTGGCATTTTAGAAATGATTTTGAGCATGAATTATTAAGTAGACTCAATCAAAATAAGCGAATTATAGATATATTTGGTAAATGTTATCGTGGTATATTAACAGGATTAAATGAGGCTTTTATTATTAATCAAGAAATATCTAATGATCAGGAATTAAAACCTGTTTTTGATGGGAAAGATATTAAAAAATGGTTTACTCCATCTACTTCTAAATGGATGATCATATTTGCTAGTAAATCTACACAATTAAATTTTGGTAAGCTAACGGAAGAAGACGCTTTACAAAAAATGAAGAAACAATATGCAAATATTTTTAACCATTTATTAAATTTTCAGAAAAAAGCCAAAAAAAGATATGATAAAGGTGAATATTGGTGGGAATTAAGAAACTGTACTTATTATCACTTGTTTCCACAACCTAAAATTATATTTCCTAATCTACAAAACTCAAATAAATTTTGTTTTGATGAATCAGGTACTTATCTCAATGCACCAGCAGTATTTTTACCCATCAGTGTCAAGGAAAAATATTTACTTGGTATCCTTAACTCTCAAGTTATTTGGTATTTTTTGAGAAATATTTGTGTTGTCAGAAGTGGTGGTTATATTGAAGTAAAACCTCAATACTTTGAACAAATTCCTATTCCTAAAATTTCTCATTGTGACCAAGATATTTTAACACAATTAGTTGATCAAATTCTCAACGCTAAAAAATCAGATCCCAATGCAGATACAACCACATTAGAAACAGAAATTGATCAAATGGTTTATCAACTATATAATTTAACAGCAGAGGAAATTGAAATTATCGAAAGTTCTAGTGGGTAGGGGTTTAGCAATGCACTTTACCCCTAGGATTAATTAATCAATATCAAGCGTAAACTGGTATAATATCCTGTACAGCCTAAAATCCTGGTTATCTTGATTCTGAAAATAAATAAATCAGGATTTTATTAAATACTTCCTGGATAACAAATAGTCATAGTGAATAAAATAGGAGAATAAAACCTTGTTAACATCAGTCATTTCCATAATTGATATCTTTAGTCAAGTGCAAACAATTTCCAATAATTGTAAATCCCTTTCTCCAGAACAATTAGACCTACAAAATAAAAATAGGACAAGTATTTTACCCTGGAGAGGTCAATTTTCACCTGAGTTAATAGAACTATTTCTCAAAGTTTATGCTCATCCTAATGATGTCATTTTAGACCCATTTGCAGGTAGTGGAACAACCTTATTTGAAGCTGCACGTCAAGGTTTATCTTGTTATGGTACTGAAATAAATCCTGCTGCTGTAGAAATGGCTAAAACTGCTCATTTTGTAAATATACAACCCACCAAAAGACAAAAATTAATTAAATTAGCTGAGGAAATTATTGATAAACATTTATTACCCTTTGCAGGAGATTTATTTTTTTATGGCTTTTCTGAAAAACAAACATCTTTAGATAAACAAGAAATCGAAGAAAATTTTATTATTAAAATCTTACAAGAATGTGATAATGAACAGATATTAAAAAATTTACTGATCAATGCAATTATTAACTACCATCAACAAAATCAACCAAGAGAATTAATTGCTTTTAGAAAAGCATTACAAAAGCATATCAATATTATTAAATCTCTGCCCTATTCTCCTCATCCCTGTCAAGTTATTCATCAAGATGCTAGAAATATTCCTTTATCAGATAATAGTATAGATATCGTGATCACATCTCCTCCATATATTAATGTATTTAATTATCATCAAAACAATCGTATAACAATGGAAATGTTAGGTTGGAATTTACTAACAGTAGCGAAATCAGAAATAGGTGCTAATAGGAAACATCGTCAAAATAGGTTTTTAACTGTTATTCAATACGCCCTAGATATACTGGATGTGTTGAAAGAAATTCACAGGTTAATTAAACACAATGGTAGAGTAATTATTGTGGTTGGTAGAGAATCAAATATACGTGGTGTACCTTTTAAAAATGGTACATTATTAGCTAATTTAGCTGTTCAAGGTGCGGGTTTTAAAATTGATTTAATTCAAGAAAGAAAATTTAAAAATAAATTTGGAAAAATAATTTATGAAGATATTTTACATTTAGTCCCTGAAAAAAATCCTCACATAGCAGATGACACTTTAGCGATAGAATTAGCAAAGGAGTTTTTAACAATAGCTTTAGAAAATATAGAAGGAGATATTTATGAAGAAATAATTAATGCTAAAAACCGTGCTAATTTGGTACAAAAATCACCTATATTTAAAACTGACAATAACGTTACCCAAGATTAACTAAGATTAGCTTTTTAAGTTATGAAAACTTATTCTACCCCACATTTTGAAAAACTAAAGGCTTTACTGGATAATTCTAAACTCCCAGTTAATGATAAACCTAGAGTTACTGAAGCAATGGACATTTATGAAACATGGATTAACAATTTAAGACAAGCTATAATATCTCAAGTGACATCAGAAAAAATGTTAAATACTCTATTAAACTTGTTGATTGATTACAAAAATTATATAGATATCAAATTAATTTTTGATAGTCCTAATGATTTTTTATATAGACAAAAGGGGCAATTAAAATTAGATAATACGATAATTGAGGAATTTTTACCATATCTGATTAACCCCATTATTATACCAGAAATACAAAAATTAAATGCCGAGGTTGGACCTATTAAAGCATTTTCTTCTGTTTACTTTGAGTCTAGTTTAACAATTCCAGCTTTAGGAGGTGGTTTAAGTGTTAGAAGCAAAAACCAAGATTTTGCAATTACTAGAAAACTCTATTTAAAAGCATCTCATTTTCCAGATTTTACACAAGAAAAAAGTATAATTACTAATCTGGCTTATATTGCTGTAGAATGTAAAACCAATCTTGATAAAACCATGTTTCAAGAAGGATGTGCAACCGCACATGATGTCAAAACCGCAGTTCCTGGAGCAAAATATTTTCTGGTATGTGAATGGTTAGATATGTCTCCTATTAGCACTGCTCCCACAGATATTGATGAAGTCATTTTGTTAAGAAAAGCCAAAAGAATTAATTCTAATATTAGAACACATTTCGCCACTTATCAAGGTCGTTTAGATTATCGAGATTATTATCTTCAATACTTGGAAAATAATCCATTTAGAATTGAAGTTTTTCAGCATCTTATTAAGAATATTCGTAACCTTTTAAATAATGAAGGTTTAGATGAGAGTAATGTTTTGGAGGTTGGTTATTTTTGAACAAAGTCCTGGTGATTAAAAATTACTTTGAAGTTAAGTATTTCTAAAAATCCTGTAAATCCTTGTTAAATCAGCAAGATCATCAATAATAGTTTGTGTAGGTTGGGTTAAGCGACAGCGCAACCCAACAAACGCTTGAAAATGTTGGGTTTCTTAAGGTCACAATATTGTTGAACAGCTAGAAAATTTAGGTGCAGCGTTGTTTAATATTTCTGAAGTTGCTGATTTAATAACTTGGTTAAATCAGCAAGATCATCAATAATAGTTTGTGTAGGTTGGGTTAAGCAACAGCACAACCCAACAAATACTTGAAAATCTTGGTTTTCTTAATGTCAACCCACCCAATATCTGATTCAACCTATGAGTTTTGACAACGTTTGTAAACTACTAGCAGAAAAATATCCCTTTGATTTTGCTAAATGGTTACTTCCCCAAGAACCACAAACAATCAAAGTCTTAAAAACCGAATTGAGTATAGAACCAATTCGCGCTGATTTTGTCACCTTCTTACAAACAGAAAATCGCATTTTACATATTGAATTTCAAACCAAACCACAATCTAAACCTCCCATTCCGTTTAGAGAGTTAGATTATTCAGTGAGATTAATCCGTACATATCAAGTTCCGGTTACTCAAGTAGTGATTTTCTTGCAAGAAACAGATGATCCAATTGTTTTTACTGAAGCATACATTAACGAAACAACCAGACACCGTTACCGTGTCATTAGAATGTGGGAACAAGAACCAGAATTTTTTTTAAATAGTCTGCCATTATTACCATTAGCACCATTAACCCGGACAAATTCACCCCAAGGTTTATTATCCCAGATTGCCAATAATCTTGCTAAAATTGCAGATAGGGAGACTAAACAGGATATTGCAGCTTACACAGAGATTTTAGCCGGTTTGCGGTTTGCAAAAGATTTTATTCGTCAATTATTGAGTGAGGATATTATGCAAGAATCAGTAATTTATCAGGACATTTTCCAAAAAGGAGAACTAAAAGGAGAAGTTAAATTTTGTCTAATGTTACTAAATCAAAGATTTGGAGAAATTGATTCTGAAATACTTGAAAGAGTGAAAATCCTACCTGTTGAACAGCTAGAAAATTTAGGTGCAGCGTTGTTTAATATTTCTGAAGTTGCTGATTTAATAAGTTGGTTAAATCAACAAGATCATCAATAATCGTGATTTTTGGGTTGGTTTTTCTCAACCCAAATAAAAATATTACAGCAAGTTTAACTTGAGTTAGGTACTTCTTATGCGGGCAAGATGCCCGCACCACAAGAGTTTTATCATTAATATCTGTAATTTATAATATTAGTAACTGCTGTATACGAGAAATAGAACAGAGGGCGCAGAACCTGCGCCCCTACAGTTAAAAATCAACCCCCCGCTTCAATTCTACGCCTGCATTTGCGTAATGTTTATGACAATAAACCTCAGAATGAATACTGGCTAAATCAAAATAAGCCGGTTGATTTTGACAGCGACCAGTAATAATCACTTCTGTGTCGCGGGGTTTACGTAACAATGCTTGGACAATGGGATCAACAGGTAATAATTCTAAATCCACAGTGGGATTGAGTTCATCGAGAATGATAGTTTTATACACACCAGAAGCGATCGCCATTTTAGCAATTTCCCAACCTCTCTCTGCCTCTATATAGTCTAAATCTTGACGCGAATTACGCCAAACAATGGCATCCCGTCCACAACGTTGATGATCTACCACTTCTGGATAGGATTGCTGTAAAGCGGCTATAGCTGCATCTTCAGTATAGCCACTGCCACCTTTTAACCACTGCATAATTAATACACGGTTAGAACCAGGATGATTGATACCTCTGCCAATAGCTTGTAAAGCTTTACCCAAGGCACTGGTAGATTTACCTTTGCCCGCACCTGTATAAATTTCAATGCCTTCAATAAACAGTTCTGCGGCTGTGGGGTGGTGGTGAGGTTTCATTTCCGAATGTAGATCCGCAATATCTAATAATGCTTGTGGTGCAGCGCGTCCAGTCGTAATGATTTCTAATTCTTGGGGTTTAGATTTTAAAACATTTATAACCTCATTCACGCATAGCAAACCTAAATCTAAAACCGGGTTAATTTCATCTAAAACTACAACCGAGTATAAACCAGAAGCGATCGCACCTTTGGCTACATCCCAACCCCGTATAGCCTCCGTGCGATCAAAAGGTGTAATTTGATCATGTCCGAAAAATTCGGCTCTTCCCGTGCGAACCTGGTCAATTAAATGGGGAAATCCCCGCTGTAAAGCCGCTATCGCTCCATCTTCATCATAATCCCGTTCTGGACCCTTTAAAAACCGCAACAGTAACACCCGGCTAGAATCACTGGGTGTATTAATTCCCAAACCAATCGAGCGCAAAACCACCCCTAAAGCTGCTTGGGACTTACCTTTGCCCAAACCATCATAGACGTGAATTTGACCCGTAAGCCGCTCAGAACGCACTTGCGCTGTGCGAATACCGATACCGTTCCTTGTCATCTTTTGAAAAGCTATAAAGTGGTAATCTCTTATCTTAACGAAACCGGGCTGAGGATGTACGGTTTTCTATCTACGTATTTACATTAAGTAAATGTATTGATAATTTCTATAAAAAATCTTTAAATACTCAGATTATAAATACCAAAACATGAGATAATTGCGGGTTGTTAGTATTTTTTATCAGCAAAAAATCAGGTTTATCAACTCACTCAGGTGGGTTTCATCAATGTAAGCGCGGATTATAACCGCCCAAATGGTTCTAACTTAGACTTTTAACAAATATGTCTGACGAATTATCACTACCCATAATTTTGCCAATTGGGGCAATATTTTTTGAAATATTATTCTTACTAGCAGCCATTCCCATAGAAGCTTCCGTTCTTAATCAATGGCTAAAGTTTGATAAGAAGACCAGCATTTTTTATGCCATTACCATTAATGTTTTTTCTAGTGTAATTGGCTGGATTATCTTTTTTATGATCGAACCAATATTACCTACTACTATCAAATCAGAACTGATTAATTATGTATTTTTTAATAAGCTAAAAGACACTAGTATCAGTTCCCTGATAATTTTGTTATCATTTACTATTTTTTTAGCGACTTTTCTAGTTAAGTTCTTAATCATGAAAATGCTGATCATTGTTATGGATGAAGGTGGAAAAAAAACAGAAACAGACATTATTTCTTCACAACAAAGAGCAATTTATATGAATATAGCTAAGTTGCAAAATACTAATTTAGTAATTGCAATCTTAATAGCAAATTCCCTGAGTTACACTGCCATAACGATCATCTTATTAATTCGTTCTCTGTATTCTGGAAGATGATCAACATTAATCAATTTATTAATTAGAGGTAATCCAATGGACTTATTTTTCAAGGAAATACTGGGCATATTTCAATTTATTAAAGGTTTATTCGCAGGGTTGCAAAAATTTCTGACACCAACAAAAGCATACTCGTGGCAGACATTTATTTATTTGAGCGTTTTTTCTTGGGGAATATCATATTTTGCTGTAGGATCTGTCAAAGACATTATTGCCTTTTGTGGTTGGCTATTTTTATTAGCAGGAACAGCTTGGTATACCACCGATGATCCTTTAAGATTTCCCGGAACTTTTATGCCAGTCGGGGCAATAATCACAGGCTTCTTAGTTAGCGTCTTTGCCTTTGGACATCAGGAGAATATATTAACAGCTAAAACTATAGTTATTTGGCCAACAATATCTGCAATTGTTACGGCCATACCTAACTTCTTTGAAGGTACGGGAGGAAGATCCGCAAAAGCGAAACTGCCCAAATTACAAGACCGCCAAAAAATAATAATTTTGTTATCTTGGTGTATGCTAATTAGTTGTTGGTTGCAGTTTTATTTCGTTATAGATAAATGGTTAAAAGACTATCCTAGTTTACGTGCCGACAACTTTCAGAAAAGTGCCTTTGTAATTAGACTAGAACCAGCTGCCAAAAAACCAAAAAATGGTGATTTGATTTTAAATAAACTGCAACCTTTAGTTAAGCAACAAATTGCCAATAAACCTTGGTCAGAAGTAGAAAAATGGTTACTAGAAGCTGATCAGCAGCTAGGTAATTTGGGGAATAAAACAATTAATAATCACCTTAGTAGGTCTCAAGAAAAACGACTCTGGAGTGTTGAACCTCGTCTAGTTAATATGAAATCTGGATATCAGCTAGATATTTTGACTATTTGGAATGGACCTAGTGCCAATGCCAAAGGATTTTACTGGAAAAAATCTTGTTTTATTCAACCGTCTCAATCGGGACAACAGACAGATAATAAGAATGCAGTTGCCAAGATTTATTGCGATCGCACAAGTAAATTTTTCAATGGTTCTCCCCCACCAAAAAAGTAACAACACTCAAGCAAATAGAACGAAAGCAATAACTAACAACTAAAAACTAATGACTAATAAGTAATGACTAACAAATATGAATGTAATTAGAACTATTGCCATGGCCAAAAATGTATTTCAGGAGGTGATCCGCGATCGCATCCTGTACATCATCCCTTTATATGTACTCATCCTCGCTATTGCCTTCCGGGCGATTCCTGAATTTACAGCCACCAGTTCTGATAAAATCTTTTTAGATTTCGGTTTGGCAACCATGAATATCATTGGTTTAATTGTGGCTATATTTATCGGCACGGGATTAGTTAACAAAGAAATAGAAAAACGCACCATATTAGTATTAATTGCCAAACCCATCAGCCGCAGTGAATTTATTGCTAGTAAATATTTAGGGCTATCAGCGATTATAGCTGTTTTAGTTGTCATCATGACAATGATTTATTTAGGATTTTTGCAAATTAGCAAAATATCCTATCCAATGACCAGTATTTTTCTGGCTACCTTGTTTATGTTTTTCCAATTATGTTTAATTACTGCCGTAGCTATTACTCTAGGAGTTTTTACTAGTTCCCTAATTGCCACAGCCCTAACTTATGCAGTATATTTAATGGGAAATATTACTCAAGATTTAGTTGCATTAGGTAAATTAAGTAGTAATCCGGCTATGGAACGCATTACCCAAGGTTTATATCTGATATTACCAGATTTATCCAGATTAGACCTAAAAAATGATGCCGTTTACGGTTTACAAGCACTACCCGACACAATCACATTAATGATCAATGCAGTTTATGGTTTACTTTACAGCTTTATGTTGTTAGCATTTGCTGTTCTTATCTTCTTACGCAGAGAGTTTTAAGGATTAACCTTCAGAACTATGATTTATGTGGTGTGACTAAAAAGGATTTCTATATGACCTACGATTTGACAATAAATAATCATTCCAGTCTGATTTCTCCTGATATTTATAATTACCAATTCTCATCTGATCAGCCTTTGCAAATAGGAATTATGGCTTCGGGAAATGGTAGTAATTTTGAAGTAATTGCCCAAGCTATTGCTGATGGTAAAATTAACGCCAAAATTCAAGTTTTAATTTACAATAATCCTGATGCTAAGGCAGCAATCAGGGCTGAAAAATGGGGTGTAGAATCTGTACTATTGAATCATCGTCATTATAAAAGTCGGGAAAAGTTTGATAGTAAAATAGTCCAAATATTGCAGCAGTATGATGTAAAATTCGTGATTATGGCAGGATGGATGCGATTAGTTACACAAGTGTTAATTGATGCTTTTCCCCAGCGCATGATCAATATTCATCCCAGTTTATTACCGAGTTTTAAAGGAGTACAAGCCGTAGAACAGGCTTTAGCAGCCAGAGTGAAAATCACTGGCTGTACTGTACATCTTATTTCTTTAGAAGTTGACAGTGGAGAGATTTTAATACAAGCGGCTGTTCCTGTTCTCCCAGAGGATACACCAGAAACTCTACACGCTAGAATTCAAGTGCAGGAACATCGGATTTTACCAATGGCCATTACTCTTCTAGATCCTAGATTCTGCACCCAGCCATATTACAATCACTAATTATTAGCCGGAAAATGTGTAGTAGGAGTCCCCAAATTGGGAGTTAGGAATTAGCGCCATGAGTTTAAAAGCGGTTTTATTTGATTTTAATGGTGTCATCATTCAGGATAGACCAATCCATATTCAACTAATAGATGAGATTCTCCTGGCGGAAAATCTCCAAATTCAACGAGTGCAAGAACGTCAAGCTTTTTTAGGGTTCGGCCACCGCGCTTACTTGCAAAACCTGCTGAAAAATCGTGGTCGGGTAGTGACAGAAGTTTATATGACTAAATTACTCACCCGCAAAGCTCAAGGTTATATTCTAGAATTGGAAAAGTTAGAAAAATTGCCTTTGTATCCCGGAATTGAAGAGGTGATTTTTCAAATTCGTGACCATGATCTCAAATTGGGGTTAGTTAGTGATACTTTATCTTTAGAAATAGAAACAGTGTTGACATCTGCTAAATTAGCTGAATACTTCCCCGTGATTGTATCAGGGGATGATATCAACAGTCATAAACCTAACCCGGAAGGATATTTATTAGCAGTGGAACGGATGAATCAAGTATATCCAGAATTAAATCTACAACCTCAGGAGTGTTTAGTGATTGAACATACTCCAGCAGGTATTCAAGCAGCCAGAAAAGCCCAAATGCAAGTCGTAGGTGTAGCTAATACTTACCCGTTCCATATGTTGCAACGTCAAGCTAATTGGACAATTGATTCTTTGATTGATTTGGATTTACAGCGAGTACAGGAAGTTTTTTTAGAAAAAGATCGGCAATTTGTTGTTTCTGAATGCTAGAATAGACTATGTGTATTAGAGATAAGAACTCATAAGCACGGATAAGGGGAATTAGCTCAGTTGGTAGAGTGCTGCGATCGCACCGCAGAGGTCAGGGGTTCGAGTCTCCTATTCTCCATTTGGACTGTACATTCGCACATTATATGTTGCATTTCGCAAATTAATGTCGCAGCTGCTGTTTTTTCAAATCAATTTAATGATAATGATACGGTCATTAAATTTTATTAAATTTGTAATTTGAAAAACAAAAATGCTGTATAATAAAATCACAATTTTATTAATATAATTATAATTATAATTATAATTAAATTGTATGAAAGTACAACAACAAATATTAGACTTTAGAAATAAAATTCTTCTCGGTGACAATCTATCTATTCTCAAACAAATAGAAAGTGATACTTTTGATTTAATCATCACTTCACCCCCATATTTTCAGCAACGTGATTATGGAAATGGTAATTTAGGTATAGGGAATGAAACAACGGAAGCAGAATATTTAGAAAATATCTTAACGGTATTTGGGGAATGTGTGCGCGTTTTGAAAAAAACAGGGGCAATAGTTTTTAATTTGGGAGATAAATATATTAACGGTGGTTTATCTCTAATTCCTTATAAATTTGCCATTCAAGCTACCCAAAATCAAAATATTTTTCTGATTAATCAAATTACATGGTCAAAACTCAATCCTACACCACGTCAAGATAAAAGAAAATTAATACAAGCTACAGAACCTTTTTTCATATTTGCCAAATCAAAAGATTATTACTTTAATTTAGATAATTATTTACAACATTTAGATACCTTTAATAAAAGTATTAAAAGTAAACCATCTGATAAATTAGGTAAAAAATATCTGGAATTAATTAAAAATTCTGATTTAAGCGAAGCACAAAAAAATCATGCTATTAAAGAATTAAATCAAGCTATTTTAGCAGTACATAATGGAGAAATTGAAGGATTTAGAATGAAAATTCATGGCATACATAAATTAGCCTATGGTGGACAAGAAGGGGGGAGAAATAACCAAATCAAAAACCATGGTTTTACTATTATTAGAATTTTAAGAAACACCATGAAAAAAGACATCATTGAAAGTCCGGTAGAAATTACTAAAAATAATCATCATCCAGCAGTTTATCCTTTATATATTATTCAGGAACTTATTAAATTATTAACTCAAGAAGGTGATTTTATTCTTGATCCTTTTTGTGGTAGTGGTACTAGTTGTGTAGCAGCTAGAAATTTAAATAGAAACTATTTAGGAATTGAAATTAATCCTGATTATGTAAATTTAGCTAATAACCGCATGGAACAACCTGATTCTCAACAACAGGAATTATTTATATGAAATATAATTATAATCGAGAAATAGAAATATGATATTAGATATAGTAAAAAATCTGCCAATACAACAATAGAAAGATATTATATTCTGACCAAATATAAAGTTAGAAATTATTGCTAACAGTATTGTGAATACTTTAAAATATTACTTGCGTTTTATAGAAGATTATCATGAATTTATCAAAACATATACAGAAGAATTAGTAAAAGATGCTAGAAATTCAACGGACGTAAAAGATTTTCATATTCAAGCTTGGGAGAAAATTTTACAACAATGTCAATAAAAATAAGCATTTTTCCAATTAGGAAATTATTTAATTTTTGACTTGTTGGAAAGTTTTATAATTTCTACAAACAACCTCTAAACAAATATCTCCTTCTAAATGAAAATAAATTAGTGATTGTAAATTGGTGTTAATTATTCCAGTTTGATTGACAAATGGATAGGATGTGGATAAAAATTCCGGGATATTATCTTCAATTTTCTTGAGTTCAACTTCTCCTACCCAAAAACAGATATCTTCATCATTTGCATTTAGAGGTTGAGAAAAAACCAGGTGAATAATTTGATAAAACTCAATAGCTACATCATCAGCTTCAGGACCAAAGGTAAAGTCAAGACGTAATCCCAAGTTTTGAGGATTTAAAGAAATACCAACTAAGTCAGCACTTTTTAAATCTTCGAGAAAAGTAGTGAGGGTTGATGTAATTGTTGTTGTCATAGATTCACAATTTCTCCAGTATTATGAGTATTAGCTCCAGAAACAAATTCTATCTGCTCTCCATATTGATTATAGCGACGACGGTAAGATTTGCCATCAATTGCTTTAATTTTCGGACCTGTGCGAACAATTTCCCCATTTGGTCTAATATGAATTTGACTACCATCTGGATGCTGAAATGTTTCATAACCCCCTTGAGTTTGCGTTTTAAATTCAAATCCTTGGTTGCTGAGAATTATTAAGACTTCTGATCGTGGTTTTCCTGTTAAGTTAGGTAGTTCTTGAGCGGCTATATTCATTTATAAGAGCTTGTTTATTATTCCCATTTTACTCTTTATTTTTTAGGGTGATTTGTGGTTAGGTAATACACCAGTAATTACAAAAAAGGTGCGTTAGGCGATCGCTAACACACCCTACAAAACTATCACGCAAATCAAAAATTGATTTTGGATTATTACACTTGTTGATCACGTCTCGATGTTTAAAACTCTTGAAGATACTTTTTAGGATCTTTTTTAAATAACTTATATCTTAAATTATTAACCCTTAGAATCGCGTCAGACATTTTAGAGAGATAACTGTCATAGTCGGAGTCTTCGGAACTTCTAGCTGAGAAAGTATTGATTGCACTACTGATCTGACTTTCTATCTTATCTATGCTTGAATACAAATCATCTACATTTTCTTTTTTGATAAGTTTACATGGAAAATTCCAGGTAGTTACATCTTGAAGTAAATTTATTTGCTTTTCCAATACGATGAAGGATGACAAAATCATCATCATGAGTAATTAAGATCCGGTTTTCAGATAAAGAAAAAGCAATTTGTTCTCTGTCTGATACACCAATTAATC
>LJOT01000681.1 GCA_001672075.1 Anabaena sp. CRKS33 | reverse complement strand
AAAAACGCTCCCGGCTGGGAAAATGAAAAATACACTCCACTGCCAGTACCACATCAAAGGAAGCATCTTCAAAAGGAAGTTGACAGGCATCACCTTGTACAAATTCAATTTGATTGTAATTTGATGCTTTAACTTCCGATCTCGCACGTATTAATTGGCGTTCATCAATATTTAAACCCACTAGTACGCTATTAGCAATACGTTCATTGAGACTGGCAATAGTTCCACCAAAACCGCACCCGACATCTAACAATTTATCACCATCTTTGATATTTGCTGCATCGCATACTCGCTGACACAGATTTTCGGCTGCTGCAACAAAATCTGATACTGAACCATCCGCTTTTTTCGGGTTTTCCCAGTAACCCCAATGGACGTGCCTACCAAAGGCTTGCATTGTCTCGGTATCACCCTGGCGGAATTTTTCCAGAAGTTTGTCAAAATAGGGAAGATATATATTACTATTGGACATGACTATATATGACTCGCTTAATAAAAGGGGAGAAAATTTTGTAACCGATTGTAATATATGTGGGAATATCTAACTGCATTTAATCACGCCAATACTAGTCCAATATTAATTCTTGTTTTCTGAGGTTGACGTTCAAAAGAGTAGCTGCTGCCCCATCACAGATCCTAAATAGGTTCTATATTAGATTTAACATATTTTTTATAATTAAGATGATAGTCTTTTTATATATCAAGGAAAACAAAAGTTTACGGTTTGCTTGATGATCTCAAAAGTCCCTCAACTTTCTACCAGAATTAGCACAGCGAACTTTTGGTAGTAGGGGG
>LJOT01000103.1 GCA_001672075.1 Anabaena sp. CRKS33 | reverse complement strand
ACGGTCTTATTTTCCGTTAACACTTGAGTTTTCTGGTGATCATCCAATGGATCTAATTCTGTGTCAGCTAAAACCTGAGAAATATCTACTGTAATTGTTAAATCTGGTTCAGAATATTTCACATCATAATGTACTAAAGCAATAGTGACATTATCATGTCCATTTTTAGTATTAGCAACTTCTATGAGTCGTTGTCCAACATTTTCTATACTTTCTTG
Source organism: Anabaena sp. CRKS33 (assembly GCA_001672075.1). Lineage (GTDB taxonomy): Bacteria > Cyanobacteriota > Cyanobacteriia > Cyanobacteriales > Nostocaceae > Dolichospermum. Next base: position 13,708 of record LJOT01000103.1, on the reverse strand, counting down.
GTCGGATAAAATAGGTAATATTTCTGATTCCCAACATTCTTCCACTCGGTCAAAATCGCTCAAACCATCGGATGTCAGTAAGAAAACAGCATCTTCATCAATAATAAAGCGTTGTGATGTCGGGTGTAATGAGCTACTTTTGCTCATTCCTAAAGCCTGAATCAAGGATCCAGAACCACTGTGTTGCAATGCTTCTCTATAAAGCGCGTAACCTAAACGAACTTCACGGGAAGCGACATCATCATCTAAGGTAACTTGATGACAATTATGACGAGTAATCCAATAGGCACGACTATCACCGACATGAGTAATATAGATTTCATGGGTCATAGGTAAAGCCATGACAACAGTTGTCCCCATGCGTTGTCGTCCTTGACGATGTTCGCTATCGTTCTGCTGGCTGATTTTGTCATTGGCCGTTGCTACTGCTTGTTCTAAATCAGAAAGTAGCATTGAGGGATTTATTTGATCATCGATAACTGGAATCAGTTCTTTGACTTCTTGGACGATAGTTCCAATTGCTAAATTAGAAGCCACACTACCTCCCTCGTGTCCACCAATACCATCACAGACAATTGCCAGGGCGTTATCCTGGGGAGGTTTAGTAATTAAAGTGTCGCTGCCAGGGTAACAAGCATCTTCATTCCGTGGACGGACTGGACCTGAATCAGTTTTAGTATAGATTTTAATAGTAGTTATTTGGAATCTTTCTAATTGCTTCAATCCCTGATCTAAAATTTGAATTAATCCGCTTGATGACTTAATTTCTCCCTCCATCAGCAGCTTACACACTTCTTGCATAAAAGGAGCAATATTTGGCTTGGCATTTTTGAGGAGTTGTTGCCAAAATTCTCCCAATTGAGATAATGTCGGTGTGTTTTCTCTATCAAAACGCAATTCTAATAAGCGAACTAATACCCCCTCAACTCTTAATACATAAGGATCTAGGAGGGTAGATACTACACCTTGACTGACTAAGGGTTGCCATAAATTTGCTAATTGCCATAGCCAATGAATTTGGCGAATTGATGAGGCTGCACTCCAGGCATCATTTAAACTAATGCACAGACTTATTTTATTAATACTCAGATCAACTATTAATGGCGGTTTTTCTAATAATAATATTTCTGTGTCGGGCTGACCATGACCTAAATTGAGGATTCCATAAACTTGGGGTATATGGAGACGATAGGGAATTAGTTTCAGATAAGGTCTAATTTTCCCTAAATCTTCTAATTCAGGGATTTGGGGCAATAACCCAGGTTTGATATCTAAAAGTATAGATTTATTAATGACTAAATAGCGATCAGCTAGAATAGATCCAGGAGCGCTTGGACTGAAATCATCCCCCACAGCCCAGAGGTAACGCTTAGGTAAAGCTGTGGAACAACGCTGGCAAAATTTCTCGGTGAGGGGATTAGCAAATTGACAAGATTCATTTGGGCAGCAAAGCGTTACCGCATCATTTTCCATAGTTTTCCCACCGGTTCTGCAATTGGCATTTTTTTTAACATTTGGTAGCGGTGTTTGATACCGTCCATATTTTTTTAACCCACAGCCCCATCATAACTGCTATTGTACTGGGAATATATAGCTATATCAGAACTAATTTTTAACTTATCACCAAAGTTTAACATAAAAGTTTAACATAGCCGGCGAATTAGATTCGCCAGGGCTAGGTAGATATGTACTAAGTTTATTGATTCTCTACAACTTGAGGTAGTCCCATGCTGTAGTTAGTAACGCGACTAGAGAGATTGTAGCTAATTTCACCTTTTTGGAGAAGCGATCGCAGATAATGTTCTAAATCTGAACCAATGCGACGTAAGTTATAATCGCTTAGGTCCTGGCCACTAGATGCTTCTACCAGTTGATCAAACTGACGATAAACTTTTTGTAGGGCATCTTCGTTCCAGTTAAATTCATTGTCTGGATCAACGTCTAGTGTCAAGACTTGATTACTGGGAATCAGTTCATAAGAGTCCATTTCCGCCGCAAAAATGCGAATATGACGGGTTGTGGACTTAAGCAGCATTGGGTTATCCATGAGGGTGTAAGAGTTTGGCTGAATTACACTGCAATTATTGTAACAATAATACAGACCTTTAGGAGTTGGTGGGGCTGAGAATTTTGGGAATTGATTTTTTCTCTGTATGTGATTGTTCACAAAACATTTTTTGATATTTTTGCTGATTCTGCTTTTTTATGATGTATATGTACTTGATATTATGGTGACTTGAACAAAGTTTTTATCCCATGGGGTAGCTTTTTTTATAATTATAAATTGCTTTGATCAAAGGAGCATCTTGATGACAATTATTTAAGTATGACAAGGTAGCAAAAATAAAGATAATAATATTTCTTGACGTTTTGAACAAGTTGATGTAAAAAACTTTAACAAGGGCTAATTAGTTTTTTACAAAAACTTTATGGGATAACAGATCAAAAACTGAATAATAGTTCATGGCTTCCATGAGCCATAACTGATAAAGAAACATCGAAAAACAGTAACATATAGCTAACAAAATACAGGGGGATTCACATAAAATGCCAATTTTGGCGTTAGAGAATTGATGTAGAAATGTATAAAAATATGTCCATGCCACCCCAGCTATCAACATCTCAAACAAAGAAAAATTCTTATCTTCAAAAACTTTGGATTCACAAAAGTTTAGGGAGAGTATAAGTAATTTTTCTTGAGATCTAGTCCATCACCCGTATGACCACTAAGTAGAGGAATCTTCAAAACTATGAACTCCAAAGCATTACCGCGCCAAATAAATAATCTTGAAGTCGGTGTTTATGAGTGTGAAATCCACCTCAAATTCCGCCTGATTGAAGAAAAAAGTCTGTTAAGCGATCGAGAGCAACTGTTACAAGTATTACTAGAAGCTTTAACGGAAGGATCTGATGAATTTTTAGAAACCTTACAAGCATCCGTAAAAGCTCAGGAAATATCGGAGTTTAAGGCCTCCCCACAAATGCGTCGCCAACTCATGCGCTTACGCAACTTATCCGATACTATTCCACAATAGTAATCGCTGTAATTTTGCATAATCACAAGCCTGATTTAGAGCTTTGGAGATTAACTCTTTCAGAGGTCTACACCTGTTTTTGTTAATCATAAGTTGGCTTGGAAACATGAAATTGGGTCTACATATCACTGCAATTTCAATACTCACCAGCCAAGAAAATTCCAGCTAGTAATCTGTAATACAGTGTTACTATTTCCTGAGAAAAAATTATTTATCCAGGTGCATTTTACCATTTACTTACCAATTAACTGCCATCGTCGGCGCGGTTTACTTAGCTAGTCCATGTTCTAGCGCGAAACGAACCAACTCCGTACGGCTATTAGTACCAGTCTTACTAAATAAACGACTGACATATTTTTCCACATTGCGGACACTTGTTTCCAAGCGTCGAGCAATTTCTTTGTTCATCAATCCTTCGGCTACTAGGTTTAACACACTTTGCTCTCTAGGAGTCAAATCTATCTTAAAAGGGGCTGGGGATTGGGATATGGAACTTCTATGAGTTAATAGTATTCTAATTTGAGCGATTTGATTAGCCAATTCGGCAAGATTTGGAGTTTCACCCTCCTCCCCGGAAGCGGAGGTTTGAGCGCTGCGACGAGCCAATAAATTTTCGACTATGGCCACTAATTCATCGGGGTCGAAGGGTTTGGGTAAATAAGCGTCAACACTCGCTTTGTAGCCTTGAATGCGATCCCCTGTCATACCTTTGGCGGTTAAAAACACCACAGGTAATGCTTGAAAACGGGGATCATCGCGCAGTTGTTTGAGGAACTGATAGCCATCCACCTGGGGCATCATAATATCAGAAATCACTAAATCGGCGGTGTTCTCTTGCATCCAGTCCCAACCTTCACGGGCATTACTGGCAGTTTGAACCCTAAAACCGCTTTCTTGTAAGTATTCTTTAACGGCTTCCCGTAACCCCGGTTCGTCATCTACCAGTAACAGTTGTGCTGACATTGAAAATTCCTATAAGTGTACATTCTCCTAATGTAGCGAAATTTGGTAAAGATTGACTACTAGACAACCAGAACATTCTCAACAAGTCTAGAATTAAAATTAACTTTGTTCTCTAATTTTAGATTTTACCTAATCTGTGACTACTACACCCCTCTCTTTTAATTTCTCACAAACTGCTTTAGTCCCCGATACTTTAGGACGTTTTGGCCGCTTTGGTGGTAAATATGTTCCAGAAACCCTCATGCCAGCTTTGGCTGAGTTAGAAACAGCATATCAGCAATATCGCCATGAACCTAGTTTTCAAGCTGAATTACAAGGTTTATTACGTGATTATGTCGGACGTGCCACACCTTTGTATTTTGCTGAACGCCTTACCGCTAATTATGCCCGTCCTGATGGTACAGGGGCGCAAATCTATTTAAAGCGTGAAGACTTGAATCATACTGGCGCACATAAAATTAATAATGCCCTTGGTCAAGTATTATTGGCAAAGCGTATGGGCAAAAAGCGCATTATTGCCGAAACTGGGGCGGGACAACATGGCGTAGCGACAGCTACAGTTTGCGCTCGGTTCGGTTTAGAATGTATTATTTACATGGGTGTTCACGATATGGAACGCCAATCTTTAAATGTGTTCAGAATGCGGTTGATGGGGGCAGAAGTTCGTCCAGTGTCCGCAGGTACAGGAACTCTTAAAGATGCCACTTCTGAAGCCATTAGAGACTGGGTAACGAACGTAGAAACTACCCATTACATCCTGGGTTCTGTGGCAGGTCCCCATCCTTACCCGATGATGGTGCGGGATTTTCATGCTGTAATTGGTGAAGAAACCCGCGCTCAAGCTATGGCAAAATGGGGCGGTTTACCTGATATTCTCTTGGCTTGTGTCGGTGGTGGTTCTAACGCTATGGGACTATTTCACGAATTTGTTCAAGAACCGTCGGTACGTTTAATTGGTATAGAAGCCGCTGGAGAAGGTGTAAATACAGATAAACACGCTGCCACACTTACGAAGGGAACAGTAGGGGTATTACATGGTTCTATGAGTTATCTTTTGCAAGATGAGGATGGACAGGTGATTGAACCTCATTCTATTAGTGCTGGTTTAGATTATCCTGGTGTCGGACCAGAACACAGTTACATGAAAGATAGTGGTCGCGCTGAATATTATAGCGTTACCGATGCTGAGGCTTTGGACGCATTTCAGAGATTATCTAAATTAGAGGGTATTATACCAGCATTAGAAACTTCTCATGCGATCGCTTATTTAGAAAATCTTTGTCCACAACTTGCTGGTAGTCCCAAAATAATCATCAACTGTTCTGGAAGGGGTGACAAGGATGTACAAACTGCTGCTAAGTTCTTAATTCATTAAGTACAGTTGGGGAGAATTAGGAATACAAGATCAAAAGAACTTGTGAGTAATTTCCCTCACCTCCCCAAGCAATTAATTTTCAACAGTGATCAATCATGCTGAAAAACTTTATTTTCGCTGCTAGTGCAGGTTTTTTGATTTTAGTGAGTGGGACAATGGCTAGTTCAAAACCTAATTACCAAGTTGCACAAGGTAATGTGAATACTGCTGCCATAGAAGCATCGGTTTTCCAAAAAATCAACCAGTATCGGGATTCGCAAAATTTACCCCGACTTAACCGTAATTCTACCATTGACAATCAAGCAAGAATTCACAGTCAAAATATGGCTAGTAGTAAAGTCGCTTTTGGACATGATGGATTTTCAAGACGAGTAGCAGCAACAGGTATTGCTTACAGTCGAGTCGCCGAAAATGTCGCTTATAACCAAAGACATAAAGATCCCGCGACTCAAGCCGTTCAAGGCTGGCTGAAGAGTTCAGGACATTTAGCCAATATTAGGGGCAATTATACTCTGACGGGGATTGGTGTAGCCAGCAATAACCAAGGGGAAATTTATTTTACACAAATTTTCTTGCAGTCAAGATAAGTGTTTGTAGATGATAAGATTTTAGTATCCATAACATCTATCATTGGATACTATTTTTTATTAATTATTTTAATTTTAATTAGTAATGTAGTGTAAATAGCATTGACAAAACTGATTCTCTGTTAAGACTAAATATGGCTGCTCTACGCGATGACAATAAACAAAAGTATTATCCAGATAACTGATTGAAATTGTGAAAATTTGATGATTCTTGAGTTTATATTTGGTAAATAGTATCCTGGTAAGTATTCCGATCCTCAGAATATAGGGTATATATCCTATAATCCATACATTACTTAATTTAAACCTCATGTTAAGACAAACTGCTTTTGGCATCGCTTTAAGTACGCTTGTCCTTGCTAGTGGCTATATGACTGCTGCTAATCCAGATAATAGTTCTGCTAAACAAACTGGCCGATATCAGCGTTCATCACTTGTGACAAGTCAAGCCAAAATATCTAATTTTAGTTTTGAAACTAATAATTTAGAGAAATCAGTTTTTACTCAAATTAATCAATATCGAGCAAAACGGGGACTAGGAAAGTTAAATTTAAGCGAAAAGATTAGTCACCAAGCGAGAATTCATAGCCAAAATATGGCTAGTGGTAAAGTTCCTTTTAGTCATCAAGGATTTGAACAGCGCGTTATGGCTATTCCTCTTAAATACAGCAATGCAGCAGAAAATGTCGCTTACAATACGGGATATAGCAATCCTGCAAATGAGGCAGTTTCTGGCTGGTTAAAAAGTCCTGGACATCTCAAAAATCTTCAGGGTAAATATAATCTAACTGGGGTTGGTGTGGCTACCAATGAGCAAGGCCAAGTCTATCTAACACAAATATTTTTAAACGCTAGAGTCCCAGGGCGCAATTAAGAATTATTTGTGGGATAATGGTGGTATGAATTATATTTCGCGCCAAGTTACAAAGGAGCAAAGGCGCGAAGGAAAAGAGATTTTTCGGTAATAATAATAATTAAAAAAAATGCAATTAAAAAAAATGCCTCTTATTTGATAAGGGGTATACATCAGTTGAGGAATTTTGCCTTTTTGACTGGAGTGTTAAAAACAGTATTACAATCTGGCACAATAAAGATAATTTATAGTTGATAACTTCATGATATTACAGGATTTTCAAGTTGGTGACGGTGATTTAACTGATGCTGCCCTTTCTGAGTATTTAAAAGCTCCAGCGATCGCTGTTGATACAGAAACAATGGGACTTTTACCACAACGAGATCGTTTATGTCTGGTGCAAATTTGTAACCCGGAAGGACAAGTTACTGCTATTCGCATATCTAGAGGACAAACAGCCGCACCTAATTTAAAAACACTTATGGAAGCAACCCATATCATCAAAGTTTTTCACTTTGCTAGGTTTGATATGGCTACTTTAAGGCACAATTTAGACATTTTTGTTCAGCCCATTTTTTGTACTAAAATTGCTAGTAAATTAGCACGTACTTATACAAATCGTCATGGTTTAAAAGACGTGGTATTAGAACTAGAAAAAGTAGAATTGGATAAAAGCGCCCAGAGTTCTGATTGGGGTAATGCCAGTAATTTATCTGATGTACAATTAAGTTACGCTGCTAATGATGTGCGTTACCTACTGAGTATACAGCAAAAACTTTCAGTTATCTTAAAACGGGAAGAGCGTTGGCAACTAGCCCAGGAATGTTTTCAAACTTTATCCACAATTGTCGCTTTAGATCTATTACAATTCAAAGACTTATTTGAACATTAAACATCTTAAGAACTTATGCAAAGTAGGGGTAATTCATGAATTATCCCTAAATAAGAATAGGCTTTGAGTAACTTAAAATTTTGGTTATTGAATTTGGTTAAATGTAACAATACTTACAATTTTGACTATGTTTGACCGGCAACGGTTGCATTCAGACTGGGACAACTCAGTGTAGTATTAATTTGTAAGTTTGCTACTGTGCCTAAAATAGACATCTGCGGTAAAGATTGTATAGATATGACATTGTTTGAAAAGTCTATTAACAAAAGAATCAAATATTACATATATAAATATTGCTCAATTCCTCAGAACCTTGATAATCATCTTCTCGGCTGCTTTAATAGGTTGAGTATTTGGTGATCAGGTGTAACTAATTTAGCCAGATTATTAAAAATAACGGAAAATAAATAGTCATACAACATTGAAATACCTCTAATCTAGATTTTTGTAAATACCCCTTATGACACTATTTAAACAGTCATACAACATTGAATTACCTCTAATCTAGATTTTTGTAAATACCCCTTATGACACTATTTAAACAGTCATTTAATAAACAATTTAAACCTCACATTTTTTCTATTGTTTAGATAAACAAAGTGCCAATTTGGCTTACTAGTTAATGAAAAAATAGTATTCTACATATAATAGTGTCACAAGAGGTATTTACAAAAATGTAGATAGCAAATGTCAGGAGATATTTCAATGTTGTATGACTATTTAAATAGTGTCATAATTGGAGTAGCTGTATTTTCTATTCCTTACCAACGAATGGAATTAGGCATAAAATACTAGGAATTTACCTATATTTTTTACTAATACAAGGGTAATGAGCTTAGTAATTTACCAATTTATACACTCAAATAATTCGGAATCTAATCTATTTAGATAAAAAATTGCCCATGGTATAACAAAAATTACAAGACCACTAATTAGTTCACAGATACAGAGTTATTTGAATGTAAACCACTTGCAAACAAACCTCACAGAAAATTAATAAAATTCTCTGATAACCATAAATAATATTGATATTCAATCGAAAAGTTGTCGCTATACTCGAACTTAGATATCAAGGTTATTTACCAAGAGAATTAAATTCTTTGCATATCATCTGTATATAACGGTGTGATATCCAATATCCCATGAATTTCTGGCTGTAATTTGGGATTTAGAGCATGAGAAGTCATGAGTTACAAGACTTGTCAAATCAGGATAAAAGTTCCCAAATTTGATCATCAAAGTCTCATTAATTTTGACTAAAAGATTCTCTATTCTCAGTTATTACAACTTCTTACATTTCAGTCCTACAAGATTAAATCAGGGTTAGTTATGAACTATTCAGCTTCTTACTCTCAGAAAGATTTTCATAGTGTTATCACTCCTGAACAATTCAATCATATCATCGAAGCTATTGCTGATGGTCGGTATTCTTGGGCTTGTGTGCTGATTTTACGTTATATTGGTTATAATCCGATCCATTATATTCCTCAACGTACCTACAGCCGATTAATTAAAGAAAACCGTCAAATTTCTGCATTGGGAACAGCTAGTAAACAAAAAACAAAAGCTGATATTCAAGCTTCTGTCAATAGTCCTAATTACAGAGATTTATCTCAACTCGTAACCGCAGGAGAAAGGTAGATTACATTATCAATGATTTCGGATACCTATTGTTTTATATCCCATGCTAACTTTAGTATGGGGTATTTTATAGTATGGTAGGGAATTGGTTTGAATAGTTTGAATATTTTAATATTAGCCAATAGATAGATTAAAATTATGATAATTTTTGCCAAGCTAGATGGGAAGCGGGGTTATCTCTTTAATTAAGATATAAGACAATGGCTAAAATATTACACTGCAATGCCGATCTTTATCAAATTGATGTCAACTTGCTTCTGGAAGATATGACTCCAGAGGAAACAGAGGTTTTTTTAGGGGGTTATTGCTATATTGATTTATTCAAAAATAAGTTAAAAAAACAAAATATCGGTGGAGATGATCAATACAGCCAGCAGAAAATTAACAGTATAGAAATTCTAAAAAAAACCTACTTTAATGGGGTATCTATACCCAGGAAAGGAAACACTGTAATTGTATACGCATAATATAAAGATATAAAGATATAAATATGAAAAATAAAATTTTTGCCACTATAGACGGTAATGAAGCTGTTGCTAAGGTCGTTTATCAATTAAACGAAGTAATTGCTATTTACCCTATTACACCATCTTCCCCCATGGCTGAATGGTCTGATAGTTGGATGAATGAGGGAAAACCGAACATTTGGGGAACTGTTCCTTCAGTGGTGCAGTTACAGAGTGAGGGGGGGGTTGCTGGTGCTGTACATGGGGCTTTACAGACAGGTTCACTGACAACAACATTTACAGCTTCCCAGGGACTGATGTTAATGCTCCCAAATATGTATAAAATTGCGGGAGAGCTTACACCTACAGTATTTCATATTGCAGCGCGATCGCTGGCAGTGCAAGCACTCTCAATTTTCGGAGATCATAGTGATGTCATGGCCGCGAGAAGTACCGGTTTTGCCATGTTGTGCGCTGCTTCTGTACAAGAAGCCCATGATTTTGCCCTTATTTCTACACGCGCAAGTTTAGAATCACGGATACCTTATTTACATTTTTTTGATGGTTTTCGCACTTCTCACGAAGTAGATAAAATAGAAATATTAACAACTCAAGACTTACAAAAATTCATTCCCATAGAGTTAGTAATTGCCCATCGTTTACGAGCTTTAACACCTGATAACCCGGTATTACGAGGAACGGCACAAAACCCTGATGTTTATTTTCAAAGTAGGGAAACAGTAAATTCTTTTTATTTAGCTTGTTCAGATATTACTCAAAGGGTCATGGATGAGTTTTTAGAAATGACAGGAAGAGAATATAAAATATTTGATTATTATGGACATCCAGCAGCGGAAAAAATTATTATTCTCATGGGTTCTGGTTGTGAAACTGTCCAGGAGACTGTAGATTATCTCAACCAACACGGGGAAAAAGTTGGAGTAATCAAGGTGAGATTATATCGTCCATTTGATGTCAAAAAATTTATTGATTCTCTACCCAAAACTACCCGCAGTATTGCAGTTTTAGATAGAACAAAAGAACCGGGTGCTATTGGTGAACCTTTATATTTAGATGTGGTGACAGCGTTAGCAGAAAACCAAATTAATCAAATTAAAGTTGTTGGTGGTAGATACGGGTTATCATCTAAAGAATTTACACCGGCGATGGTAAAAGCTGTATTTGATAATTTAGATATGGAAATACCAAAAAATCATTTTACGATTGGAATTAATGATGATGTTACACATACTAGTTTAGGATATAATCCAGAATTTAATATTGAAGCGGATAATATAGTCAGGGCAATTTTCTACGGTTTGGGTGCAGATGGTACAGTCGGTGCAAATAAAAATTCAATTAAAATTATTGGAGAAGAAACTGATAATTATAGTCAAGGTTATTTTGTTTATGATTCTAAAAAATCTGGTTCTGTAACAGTTTCTCATTTGCGCTTTGGATCTCAAAAAATCCGCTCTCATTATTTAATTACAAAAGCCAATTTTATCGCTTGTCATCAATGGGATTTTTTAGAAAAATTTCCGATCTTAAAAGAGATTATTCCTGGTGGTACTTTTTTATTAAATGCACCTGATCATCAAGATCAAATTTGGGATAAATTACCAGCTTCTATCCAGCAGGAGATCATTAATAAAAACCTCAATTTTTATGTGATAAATGCCTATAAAGTCGCCAGTGAAGCGGGAATAGGTGGACATATTAACATAGTTATGCAGGTTTGTTTCTTTGCTATTTCCGGTATTTTACCAAGGGCAGAAGCTATTGCTAAAATAAAGGAATCTATTTATAAAACCTACGGTAAAAAAGGTGAAGAAATTGTCAACTTGAATATTAAAGCAGTTGATAAAACCCTGGAAAATCTTCATCAGATTCTAGCCAAAACAGCCAAAACAGAACTATCATCTATTCCCGAAAATATATCAGATTTTGTTCATAATGTATTAGGTAAAATCATAGCCCGTCAAGGAGATGATTTACCCGTGAGTGCATTACCAATAGATGGTACATATCCCACAGGAACATCTAAATGGGAAAAACGCAATATTGCAGCAGAAATTCCTGTTTGGGATAGTGACGTTTGTATTCAATGTGGTAAATGTGTAATGGTGTGTCCTCATAGTGTAATTCGCGCTAAAGTATATGCAGCAGAAGCATTAGAAAATGCACCAAAAACTTTTAAAAGTACAAATGCGAAAGAACATGATTGGCATAATTTAAAATTTACCATTCAAGTAGCAGCAGAAGATTGTACAGGTTGCGGTATTTGTGTTGATATTTGTCCCGCGAAAAATAAAGCCGAACCTCGCAGAAAAGCCATTAATATGGAACCACAAAGACCATTGCGAGAACAAGAACGAGAAAACTGGGATTTCTTCTTAAATCTTCCTCACCCAGATCGAAAAAATTTACAGTTGCATCATATTAATCAACAACAAATGCAAGAACCTTTATTTGAGTTTTCTGGTGCTTGTGCGGGATGTGGAGAAACACCCTATATTAAATTAGTAACACAATTATTTGGCGATCGCATGATCGTCGCTAATGCCACCGGTTGTTCATCTATTTATGGTGGTAATTTACCCACCACTCCTTGGACAAAAAACGCCGCAGGTAGAGGTCCAGCATGGTCTAATAGTTTATTTGAAGATAACGCCGAATTTGGGTTAGGTTTTCGCATTTCTATAGATAAACAAGCGGAATTTGCAGCCTATTTACTTCAACAACTTGCACCAGAAATAGGTGAAAGTTTAGTAACAGATATCCTCAATGCTGAACAAAAAGATGAAGCAGATATTTATGAACAACGAGAACGAATTTCTATTCTCAAACAAAAATTAGATCAACTTCTTGAATCTATAACCAAAAGCAATCTCAAATCCCAAATCCAAAATTTAAAATCCTTAGCTGATTATTTAGTCAAAAAAAGTGTTTGGATCATTGGTGGTGACGGTTGGGCTTATGATATTGGTTATGGTGGTTTAGATCATGTAATTGCTAGTGGCCGCAACGTTAATATTTTGGTATTAGACACAGAAGTTTATTCTAATACTGGAGGTCAAATGTCTAAATCTACCCCTAAAGGTGCAGTGACAAAATTTGCAGCAGGTGGTAAAAGAACAACTAAGAAAGACTTGGGTTTAATGGCTATGACCTATGGTAATGTTTATGTTGCTAGTGTAGCAATGGGTGCAAAAGATGAACAAACTTTAAAAACTTTTTTAGAAGCTGAAGCTTATAATGGTCCATCCTTAATTATTGCCTATAGTCATTGTATTGCTCACGGAATTAATATGAGTACAGCAATGCAAAATCAAAAAGCCGCTGTGGACTCTGGACGCTGGTTATTATATCGTTATCACCCCGACCGCATTAAACAAGGAAAAAACCCCCTACAACTCGATTCTCCCAGTCCTAGAATACCAATAGAAAATTCCATGTATATGGAAAATCGTTTTCAAATGTTGACCAAAATTAATCCAGAAACAGCAAAAGAACTTTTAAAATCAGCACAAGTTGATGTTAACAATCGGTGGCAAATGTATCAATATTTAGCCGCAGGAAAATTACAGGAAACCTAAATCAGAACTCAGAAAAAGGAAGAGTTTATATCGTAGGTTGGGTTGAGGAACGAAACCCAACTTAATCCTAGGTTGATTTGAAGAACGAAACCCAACTTAATCCTAGGTTGATTTGAGGAACGAAACCCAACTTAATCCTAGGTTGGGTTGAGGAACGAAACCCAACTTAATCGTACGTTGATTTGAGGAATGAAACCCAACTTAATCCTAGGTTGATTTGAGGAACGAAACCCAACTTAATCCTAGGTTGATTTGAGGAACGAAACCCAACTTAATCCTAGGTTGATTTGAGGAACGAAACCCAACTTAATCGTAGG
>LJOT01000102.1 GCA_001672075.1 Anabaena sp. CRKS33 | reverse complement strand
TTTTCACCGCTGACACCATATCATCTTTACTATGTTCCCCAAGTTCTTAACCAAGCACAACATATTATTTGTAATTCCCACGCAACAGCTAAAGATTTAGTTGATTTTTTCCATATTCCTAGTAATAAAATCACACCAATTCCCCTAGCTTATGATTCCTCACATTTCCAATTTCTTAACCTCCCCACCCGCAATTACTTCCTATATATCGGTCGTCAAGATCCTTACAAAAATCTGCAAAGATTAATTACCGCTTTTTCCGCATTACCTAATAGAAATGACTATGAACTATGGTTAGCAGGACCTGATGATCAACGTTATTCCCCATTGTTAGAAATCCAAACTCAAGAATTAGGAATAAATCATTTAGTAAAATTCCTCAACTATGTACCTTACGACGAATTACCAATAATTATTAATCAAGCAATTGCGCTAGTTTTCCCCACACTTTGGGAAGGTTTTGGTTTACCAGTTTTAGAAGCTATGGCTTGTGGTACTCCCGTTATTACCTCTAATATTTCCTCACTTCCAGAAGTTGCGGGAGATGCTGCTATTTTAATTAATCCCTATCATATAGAAGAAATTACAGCCGCAATGAAAATGATCATTAATGATTCAGAAACTAGAAAACAACTTTCAGAAAAAGGTTTAAAAAGAGTAAATCAATTTAGTTGGGAAAAAACAGGATTGGCCACAGTTGAGGTTTTGAAACAATATCTTTGAGCATATCTGAATATTTGAAAACATCTAATCCCTATAGTTTGCAAATTATCAAATTAATTTTTATGTATAAATAATTATGTTTTTATTAATTAACATTTGGTTTTCATCAACAGAAACTATACTAAAAATTCAATTTTCATAAAATCAATAATGAAAAATAAGAAATTAAAAGTTATAATCTTTATAGAACTCATGAGAAAAATAGAGCAATGACAGAAAAAACCATCTCAGCAGACCTAGACTTAGAAACAGCAGAGCGAATTAGTGTATTATCAAAAATGGAAAATCGCTCAATATCCCAAATAGCCAGTGATTCAATCAAGCTAGGAGCTATGTTACCTCATAATGCTTGGTCAGCACTCTTACAGTTAAATGGGGTTGCTTCTGAAGCACAGTGGCAAGAAATTAGTCAAGAAATTACAAGAGTTTTATTGCATCATCAATACAAACTCGCTCAACAAAGAATTGCCCAAAATATAGATAAAAATTGGTTAAATTCTTTAGAAACTGAAGATGATTTACTCTGTGCTTCAGTTGAGTTAACTCGTGATGTCTAATCCTTTACGCTTATGTCTTGATCTCAATATTTGGTGTGCAGCATTATTAGCTGATATCAAAGAAAATCAAAATTATATAGAATTATATGTGAAGCTTTAACTCCTTGAGCCAGCGATCGCACACAACAATTCACTTTAAGTTTTTATCTGAATATCTCAAAACATCTAATCCCAAACAGGAGGAAGTTCGACAATGGATAAAATAGAAAAGTATAGACAATTTATCACCCAAATTTTAACAGAACACGCCCAGATTTGTACCACCAATGATACAGTCAAAGCACAACTAATATTTGATAGTCAACATGACCATTACCAACTCAATTATATCGGATGGCAAGGCGATAAACGAGTGTTTGGACCAGTGATGCACTTTGACATTGAAGACGGCAAAATTTGGATTCAGTACAACGGAACTGAGGAATCTGTAGCTGAAAGATTAGTGCAAATGGGTGTACCAAATTCAGATATTGTCCTTGGTTTTCATTCTGCTTTTAAACGGCAATTTACACCTTATGCAGTGCAGTAAGAGAAGGTTTTGGTTTACCTGTTTTAGAAGCTGGGGAAACAAGAAAGTCCAGTTTCCTTCTCTTTCTTTGTGGGAGAGAGGCTGTGAAATCCCCGTTTAAGTGAAGATGTTACGGTTTTTTCTGGCAGAAATAGCAAAACATAATTATATTAATTACAGTTCTCTTATTTAATGGACTGATTATGACCACATTAGCAGCAGCAAATCCCTATTTACAAGGGAATTTTGCACCCATAAACACGGAAATTACCACTGATAGCTTAGAAGTAATTGGAGAATTACCTCCAGAGTTATCAGGGATGTTTGTCCGTAATGGTCCCAACCCCCAACGAAATCCCATTGGTCAATATCACTGGTTTGATGGTGATGGAATGTTGCATGGTGTACAGCTTCATCATGGTAAAGCTACTTACAAAAATCGTTATGTGAGAACCAAAGGATGGAATATTGAACATGAAGCGGGTAAGGCTATATGGACTGGAATGTTAGAACCACCACAATTAGACAACCCCTATGGCATCAGTAAAAATACTGCCAATACAGCCCTTGTATGGCATAATAAACAACTTTTAGCATTATGGGAAGGAGGTGCGCCCCATCATATTAGTATTCCTGATTTAGAGACTATTGGAGAATACACCTATAATGATAAACTAGTTTCTGCTTTTACTGCCCATCCCAAGGTAGATCCAGTGACAGGGGAAATGATGTTTTTTGGTTACGGTTTTAGACCACCTTATCTACAATATGGCATAGTTTCGTCCCAAGGTGAGCTATTATCAACAGTACCGATAGAAATACCAATGGCTGTAATGATGCACGATTTCGCCATTACGGAAAATTATAGCATTTTCATGGATTTACCTCTCACATTTAGCATGGAACGAATGCAGCGGGGAGAACCAATGTTAATGTTTGAGAAACATCGCCCCAGTCGCTTTGGTATCATACCTCGTCATGGTGACAACAGCAATATTCGCTGGTTTGAATGTCCTTCTTGCTATGTCTTCCACACCCTCAACGCTTACGAAACTGGAGACGAGGTGGTACTTATTGCTTGTCGCATGAATTCTACTAATGTCCTTATTTCTAATGATACATACAGTGATCCCTTAGAAGGTATCCCTTTTTTACACCGTTGGCGCTTTAACCTTTCCACGGGTACAGTCACAGAAGAACAATTAGATGATGTACCTGGAGAATTTCCGCGTGTTAATGAAAACCTGTTAGGGAGAAAAACTCAGTATGGCTACCTGGGAAAAATAGTATATTCTCAAAATCCCTTATTTGAGGGTGTGATTAAATACGACTTTGAAAAGGGTACATCCCAAACCCATGAATTTGGTAAAAATCGTCATGGTGGAGAATCAGTATTTGTACCATCTCCTAATGCTACTGCTGAAGATGCAGGATGGTTGGTAACATTTGTTTATGATGAAAATTCCCAAAGGTCGGAACTCCTAGTTATTAATGCTGAAGATATGACCAGCGAACCCATAGCGCGGGTAATTATTCCTCAGCGTGTACCCTATGGATTTCATGGTACATGGATTTCCTATTAGGAGGATAGCAACAGGAAGCTTTTTAACTAATTACGAAATATTTACTAAGGTAAGGGTACGTTTAAGTTAGTCTTACCTTTTTTTTTGAGATTGTAAAATTATCGGTTTGTGATCATTAGACGTATAACCAGGTAAAATTTCTACCCCAAGCTGGGTTAACCTCAATGTCAAAGAAAGCCGTAATTTACCACTCTGATTACGTATAGAACGATGTATAAGGTTATCGGTAAATAAGACAAATTCTCCAGGTTTTAGGACTACGGGAATAGCTTTTTTTTCAATTTCATGAGGGATATCAAAAAAGTGATTACCACTAAAAGGATCTGTCATTTTTATTTGACAATTTTGAGAATAATTATGAGGTATATATTCAAAACCATTATATTCATTAACTTCTGTCAAAGCTATATAAGCATGAATAGTTTTACCATTTCCTTTGAGTAATTTGGGATAAGAATCTTGGTGCCACAAAGGAATTAATTGTTGGGAAGGATAATTTACCCACAATTCTGAGCGCCATAATACCAAATTTTCTCCTAAATATTCAGTCAGCTTTTCTAATAAGCTTTCATTGTGACATAATTGCATGATTATGGGTGAATCTAAATGTCTTTCCATGTAAAAAGATTTTTTAAAACCTTGAAGTATGATTAGCAAAAAAGATCCAAAATCAAATTTTATTAATGATGATAATAGTTGAGTAAATAATATTTTCTTGGGAAATTTCGGCAAGACTTTATTTAAAATATGTTTTGTAATTTCCTCCAGTTCCCTGTTATCTAAATTCAGGGAAATAGGTCCCCAAATCCCATCATTTTCATGATAATTAATTGTTTGTAAATTCTGCTGTTGATTGCAACCAGTCCATAATAAACTACGTTGCCATAATTGCTGTAATATTGCTTGATTTCGCGCTATTTTGGGTAATGGAATTTCTTGATTATGATGGTCTAAAAACTTTCCACTAATATCTTGATAATCTGGAGAAGTAGTACAAATTAGGGTACTATATGCTCCAGCTTCCGGGGAAATGCCTAAACCTAAATATTTACTAAAATGATGCCAAATAGTAATATTTGATTGCACAAAACCTGGATGAATTGCGTTAACAGTAATTTGAGAATCATTTAATCGTTGAGAAAGTTCTTGGGTTAATAGTAATAAGCAGAGTTTAGAAATGGCATAGAGGTTGAGAAAATTTAAAGGTGTTCTTTTAACTAATAAATCCCAGTTAATACTACTTGGAGATAATGCTAAATCTGAGGATATCATAATAATGCGACCCGGTGCAGATTTTTGCATTTTTTCTAATAATAAATAAGTCAATAAGAAGTGACCTAAATAATTAGTTCCCCAAATAAGTTCAAACCCTTCTTTTGTAGTACCTCTGCGGTTAAATATGCCTGCATTATTGACCAATATATGCAGGGGTAAATTTTTGTTATTGAATATAGTAACACAGTTGCGAACTGAATCTAAGGAAGCTAGGTCAAGGGGTAAAAATTCTACATTTTGATTCCCCGTCCTTTGCTGAATGTATTCTATAGCTTTTGCTGCTTTACTTGCACAACGACAAGCAATAAATACATGATTACCTAATTTGGCTAAACCTACAGCCGTCATTAAACCTACACCAGAATTACCACCTGTAACTAGACAAACTTGCATCATTAAACCTCTTTTACACCCTGATTTATTATCTACATTATATAACAAAAATAGACAATCTCAAAAAGTTAAGCTATTAGCAAGGAACTAACTAAAATTACAGTTATTAAAGTTCCTTGCGATGATTATCTCACGGAAAATGCCTCGCTGAAACGTCGAGTAATAGGTTCAAGAATAAAGGTCAAAACCGATTTTTTGCGAGTGACAATTTCGGCGTTAGCAACCATTCCTGGATTAAATTCCACCTCTTTTCCGCGCACATTTAAAGAATGTTTACTTAACTTAATTCTTGTGGGAAAAACCAAACCTAACTCTTTATCAATCGTCGCATTAGGACTAATTTGTAATACTCGACCTTCAACTACACCAAATTCTTGAAAGGGAAAAGTAGCGATTTTAACTTTCGCTTTCATTCCCTGATTAATAAAGCCAATATCACGGTTAAGAACTTTTACCTCCAAGAGCATTTCTTCCCCTTCTGGTAAAATTGATAATAGTTCTTCTCCAGATTGTACTGGACCTTTAGTAGCTTTAATTTTGTAAATTGTACCAGCAACTGGGGCTTTAATAGTTTCTCCGTCTTTTTGTTTTCTAGCTTGTTCTAATTGACCAGCAACAGTGGTTAATTCTTCTTTGCGTTTGTTGATTTGGGTGAGAATTTCACTTTGACGTTCTGAGGTTAAACGAATACTTTGATTACGTGCTGTTTGATAAGCTTGTTCTGCTTGATTAATTTCTTGAAATTGAGCAGCAATGTCTTTTTCTAAAGATGTAACTTTATCTTTAGCTTCTGTGAGATTATTTTGAATTTTTGTGATTTCATCTGCACTTCTAATCATCTCTGTTTTAGCACGATTTAATCTTTCCTGAGCTTCTAAATAATCAACTCTGGGTAAAGCACCTGGTTGAAATAAAGTCCGCAGATTTTCTTCTCTTTGTTGAGCAATTTGTAAATTACTATCTAACATAGAGCGCAGGCTTTTTGTATTTTCTAGGTTTTTTTGAACATTGCTAAAAGTGATTTTAGCATTGGCCAAATTTTCCTGTAAACGACTTAATCTAACTTGGGCTTGATTCATAATTGATTGTTGTCGTTTGGCTTCTGATTCTGCGGCTGCTTGTTTGGCTTTATAGTCTAATAAACGGGAGTTTAAAAGTTCATCTTGGATGATTGTTCCCGCAGTTTTTCCCCCAGAACGTTCGGCTTGTAATCGTTGTAAATCATCTTCGATTAATTGACTAGATTTAGCTAAACGGTTAACATCAGTTTGTTGAAAATTGGGATCACGTTGAATTAAAATTTGATCTTTAGTGACGCGATCGCCTTCTTTGACTTTTACTGCTAAAATAGAACCATTACCCAAAGCTGTTACCGGTCTAACTTGGGTAGAAGCAATTAATTCTCCTGTTGCTGTGGCTACTTCATCAATTTCTGAAAAATGCGCCCAGGAAATTGTTCCCAATACAATAACACTAATTGTTCCTGCTAACAATCTTGTGTAAAGTGGTGGTAATTCCTGTACAGCTTTACCCAATTCATAAGACAATTTTTCTTCTGGTTTAGCAAATCGCTCTTTTGTCTGACGCGCTTGTACAGCATTTGCAGCTAGGGAAAATTTCATATTCACAATTACTGGGGTTTGCTAGTTGTTTTTTATTGAGTTATCCCAATTTTATCTCAGGCCTATAAAACTATAACGGTATGCACTTACATGAGAAAATATTTTCCTCCTCGCTGACAGGTTCTTATATCTGGAATTAACAAAAGCACCGCTATAAATTTTCAATCAGAAAACGCCAAACCTAATAATTTCTATGACCAATAAATAAGGACTAAATGACTAAATAACTAAATATTTAATAGTAATCTATGCCAATATAAAATACTGTTATCTATGTCACCACTTTTATTATCTTGAGATCCTCAACTTCTCCCACAAGTCGGGGATTTTAAAAACATGAGAGTTTTTAGAAAAATTATCTGTATTTCTTTCTACAGTTAGAAGCAATTTTCTCTACAATGTATTTTAATCAGCTAGTAGCTTACTACCCAAGGAAATAACCAATTAACTATATGATTTACCACAGTGACGCGATTGCATCTCGCCAAGAAGGCAAATTTTCAGGTGTGGGTGGGCTGGACTTATATTACCAAAGCTGGCTTCCTGGGGGGGAAGTCAGGGGAATATTGGCCATTGTACATGGGTTGGGAGGACATAGCGGACTTTACAAAACCATAGTTGAGTATTTGTTACCCAGAGAATATGCCGTTTATGCCTTGGATTTACGTGGTCATGGACGTTCATCCGGTCAAAGAGGTTACATTAATACTTGGGCTGAATTTCGTGATGATTTGCAGGCTTTTCTCAAATTAATTCAACAGCAACAACCAGGATACCCGATTTTTCTGTTGGGACATAGCTTGGGGGGATTAATTGCATTAGATTATACTCTCCATTATATCAAAGATCAATCTACATTAGCCGGTGTGATTGGTTTTTCACCTAGTATTGGTCAAGTAGGAGTACCACTGAGTCGCGTAGTTTTAGGTAAGTTACTCTCCCGCGTCTGGCCGCGTTTTTCCTTGCATATTGGCTTAGATTTTAGCGCCGGTTCACGAAATCAGAAAATTTTAGATTCCTATAATCAAGATAAATTACGTCATACTCTCGCTACTGCTAGGTTATCTACAGAGTTTTTTGCTACAGTAGATTGGATTCATACCCACGCGGAAAAATGGCAAGTACCACTGTTAATTTTACATGGTGGCGCTGACAGAATCGCTTTACCAGCAGGAAGTAAAATCTTTTATGAAAAGGTGAATTATCCAGATAAGTTAAGAATTGAATACCCTGGTGCTTATCATAATTTACATGATGATATTAATTATCTTGAGGTAATCACTGATTTAGTGGATTGGATGAATAAACACTAAACTGTCACAAACCCTCAATAAATCTCAACAACAGTATCCCGGACTTCTCTCACAAGTCCGGGTTTGTGAAATCTCGACCTGCAAACTAACCATGAACACGAAATAGATAAAAACCAGCAAGTACCAAAATAAAAATCATAGTTGCTGAATAGACAATTACATCTTTCACCAGAAAAGAAATCCAATCTTTTCTCAATTCTTGTTTAAACTTGAGTTCTCGTAATTTTCGCTCCAGTTCTATATCTTCTTTCTCAGGTAATCTAATGTAAGGACTAATCTCTAAATCATCAATAACTTCTTCCCTCGTTTCTGGATTTTGCCAATTATCTAATGTTGAATTAGATTCAGTAACTATGATTGGTAAATTATCCTGATTTTGATTTTTTATCTCTTTTCTAATTACCTTTTTGACAATTTTTATAATTAGAGTTTCTAAGTTTTTATCCGCCATATTTGGTGAAATTCAATTCATTTATACCATTTCCTACGCCACCAATGTACAGATTTATCTGCGGTGAACTCCCTCACCTCTCCCCTTGTCGGAGAAAGGCTGATAAAACCCTTATTCCCTAGTAGGGAATGAGGTTTAAATTATAGTTCACCGATAATTTCCGGCTGATTTAATTCATCAGACATTTCAATAATTGCTCTCAGTACAGGCTTCATTATTGAATCTTCGTTATTTTCAAAATCTTCATAACGTCGGCGTTTAGCACGGTTTGCAACTCGTACGGTAATACGGTAGCGATTTGAGGCCGCACTAATCAGTTCTTCAGCACGGTGCATGATTTGAGACTGAGTTGTCTCGAATTTAGAACGCTTAAGCATAATTGACGACTCTGGAGATTCTATCCTAGTTTACTCGGATTTTTGAATTTAGGATGATTTTTATTTTTTAACCAATATCCTGCGGAAATTTGCCTAATGAGAATGATCAGGCTGATAATTTGCTGTATTTGTTGGATTTGCTGTTGAAGTATCTGATTTTTGAGGTTGAGGTTCTGAATATCTTCTTCAACTAGATAAATATTATCTACTGCTGTATGTAGTGCTGCATAACTAGCGCGTTCATATTCATTAAATAAATCTGCTATTAGTGTTAGAGCATCCTTTGCTTGCCATAATTTTTGAGCTAGACAAAGAAGTAGAAGGGAAATAAGAACGTTAATCAGGACAACGAGAGTTACCATTTTTTATGCTGCTTGCCACTGATTTACCATATTATATAGTCGTAACACACCCCACTCAATAATTTACTCTTAAAGATCAAATTGGATTACTGTAGAATTTTGTAGATATTACTTTTCTCGTCACTGCCATGACCGTAAACACAAAAACTATTGTTATATTTGATATAGATGGAGTTATCCGTGATGTTAGTGGGTCCTATCGTCGAGCGCTATCAGATACGGTAGAATATTTTACCGGACAAGCTTATCGTCCCACAGCAATGGACATTGACCACCTCAAATCAGAAGGAATCTGGAATAATGATTGGGAAGCCTCCCAAGAGTTAATTTACCGTCATTTTGTCAGTCAAGGACAGCAGCGGGAACAACTATCATTAGATTATCAAGAGATTGTTACTTATTTTCAAAGCCGTTATCGAGGTACAGATCCTGAAAATTGGAATGGTTATATTTGTCATGAGTCTTTATTAGTACAGCCTAGTTATTTTCAAGAATTAACACAAACTGGTATTGCTTGGGGTTTTTTCAGTGGTGCAACTCGTTTGAGTGCTAAATATGTCTTAGAAAAACGGTTGGGTTTAAAAGCTCCTGTACTAGTTGCAATGGAAGACGCACCCGGTAAACCAGATCCCACGGGGCTTTTTGCTAGTATTAACCTGTTAACAAATGGTAATGATCAAAAATCAACAGTTGTGTATGTAGGAGACACGGTAGCAGATATGTATACCGTAGCCAAAGCCAAAGCTATAGATAATTCACGGACGTGGTTGAGTGTGGGAGTGTTACCTCCTCACGTTCAGGAAACAGCAGCGGAACGTGAAAATTATGCACAAATGCTGATGAAATCTGGGGCAAATATCGTATTTAATAATGTACAAGAACTCACAATTAAGACAATTTCCAAATTATAGCTGTAGCCAGGTTACTTAGGATGCTGCTTTCACCACTTTTGCTGGGCTATCAAGTCTGGTCATTATGGTTTATGTCCTCATCTTAATGGTTACAGCTATAGTAGCCCATGTGATTGAATAGGAGTATAATCTCAAAAGATATACTGAGTCGGACGCACCCTACAACAGATTTTTGGTGTGACACTTGCGTAAGTCCTAAAACTAGCGAATCAAATTAATCTGACAAATATTAAGAGGAACAACAGGTTCAAACTCCTTCCGGTCAGAAGTCACCAAAATACCACCTTCTCGATTAGCCAAAGTCAACGCAAAACAATCCGCTAAGGAAATCCGGCGAATATTCGCTTTATAACGACTAACTTGTTTCCAAAAATCAACAGATATATCTGAATTAAATTGCACACCCACAGACTCTAAATCCGTAAGCATATTTTCAGCCTCAGCCTGTCCAGAACTCCGCAAAAAATCATAATAGATTTCACAAAGATTGACCGAGTGAATTAAACATTGAAACCCATCATCAAATAGATAATTAGCAACAATATCATCGCCGATTTCTCCTCTAAAAAAGGCAATCACAGCGCAAGCATCAAGAATTATTTTTGCCAATTGCGTTCCTCCCAATCAATCTCATCTTGTTTACGTCGGGCAAAATCATCACTAGACGTAGAAGTATAAGCGTATTTACCCTGCAAACTTTTAACCAACTTATGCCTTTTTTCTGCTGTCAGTTGCGATTGAAATACCGATTGAGAATAAGTCTCAAAAGTATCTAAAAAACTCACCAGAAAAGCCAATTGTTCTGGCTGCATCCTATCGAGACGTTGTATAATACTTTGCTTCAGTTCTACCTGCGTCATCAGTCCACCTCAGTTTTCCGGTTCTTAATTTGGGAAATTCTCTTATTTTAATTTCAAAAATTTATCTAAGGCTAATACCATACTTGGCGGCCAACGGCGGATATTTGTCACCCAATTTATATCTTTATAACGAGTATCTAATCCATAGGCTGCTACCCAATTACTTTCCGCTTCACCTCTATTCCCTGTCACCCAATAGGCTGCTGTTAATGCGGCTCGCATATCAGCAAACCGGGGATATTTACGGACTATATTTCGCATTTCCCGAATTGCTTTTTCTACTTGATTAGTTTCATATAAAGCTAGGGCGTAATTAGCTCTAGCAAAGGCAAAATTGGGGTTGATTTCTGTGGCTTTTTGGTAATCTAAAATGGCTGCTTCCCATTGTCCTAAACCTGTTTTAGCATTACCGCGATTATTATAGCCCATAGCATCTTGAGGATCTAATTCTAACACACGATTATAATCGGCGATCGCTTCTTCCCATCTCCCTAAACCTTCCAATGCTGTCCCCCGATTTAAATAAGGATCTGTCACATTGGGAGCAAGTTCTACGGCTTTATTATAATCAGCTAATGCTGCTGCTAATTTATTTTGACTAACACGAGAATTACCACGATTACTCCATGCTCCTGCATTGCTGGGAAATTTTTCAATGATTTGTGTCCAATAACTTTCCGCTGTGACAAAATCACCTTTGTTTGTGGCTATAAAGGCCTTAGTAGCTAATTCGTCCCCTAATTGTAACTCTTCAGCGGTTATAGTTTGAGTTTGTGCCATAACGGGTGTATTCCAACTAAAAACCATTAACAAACTCAGGAAAATACCAATTAATTTAATCATCCAAGTAAGTGATATGCAACAAAATTAATAATATAACAAAGACTGGAAAACGGCGATTTTTTTTGACAAACCACTCCAGACCCAGAGTACCCAGATGTAATTATAAACCAGATGTAATTATAAAAAAAATAAAAAAGGTGTTAATATCTGTTTTATAATTACTGAGAATTTACTCTAAAGGAAACAAAGCAATTGTTGTATCTTCACTCCCCGCAGCCAATACTTTACCGTCGGGACTAAAAGCAATTGAGTTAATTACTGAATCATTGTACTTGATACTGGAAATTTCTTCTCCACTGTCTATTGTCCATATTTTCATTGTTCTATCTTTACTCGCACTAGCCAATATTTGGCCATTGGGACTAAAAGCTAGGGAAGAAATATGATCAGAATGTCCCGATAAAGTTCTTATTTCTTGACTAGTTTCTACATCCCAAAGTTTAATAGTTTTATCTTGACTACCGCTAATTAAAGTTTTTCCGTCTGGACTAAACGCAAGAGAAGTAATTCCTCCAAACCAATCAGAATGTCCTCTTAATGTTTTGACTTGATTTTCAGCTAATACTAAAATTTTGATGGTTTTATCATTACCACCCGCACCACTAGCTAATAGTTTACCATCGGGACTGAAAGCTACACATAAAACCTCATCTGTATGACCCTGAAAAGAGTAAATTTCTTTTCCTGTTTCTAGTGACCACATTCTCACGGTTTTATCTTTACTACCACTAGCTATCAGTTTTCCCAAGGGACTAAATGCGACAGCATACACCCTTTTTTCATGTCCGATAAATGTGTAAATTGCTAGTCCTAGATTTATGTCCCATAATTTAATTGTTTTGTCATCACTTCCACTGATCAAAAACTGACTATCTGGACTAAAAGCTATGGAATTAATGCCCCTAGACCAACCATATTCTCCATCTCCATGTCCTTCTAAAATAGAATGTTTCTTGGTTGCTAAATCCCACAATATAATGATTTTATCATCACCTCCACTTGCTAAAAGTTTACCATTCGCACTAAAGGCCACAGAGAGAACTTTATTTTTATGTGCTTTGAGATTATTAAAAAATACTAATTTTCCAGTTTTCTCATCTATTAGAGATTTGGGAGGAGTTAGTTCCAGTGTTTCTGCTGTTTCTTGATCATTATCTTTTGGTTGTAAATTTGATTCATTTTCTATCTGTAACGGGTTGAACAAAGTATTTAATCCCCTTAATACATCCAATTTTTCCCAGGATTTGTTAAGAGAATTGTCAATGGAATCCAAGTTATTAATTTGGGAAATTTCCTTTATTTCCTCTATTTTTTGGCTTGTTTCTTCCATGATTGGCTTTGTTTGCAAATTTGATTTATTTTCTACCTGTAACGGTTGTACCAAAGCTGTAAATAAATTATCTAATTCTGTTAACGCATCTAATTTTGTTAATTGTTGGGTAATCACATCAAGGATGTGATGATTTTGGGAAGTTTCACTTTCTTGCTTTTCTTTAATTTCATTTATTTCTTGGTTGTGTTCTGAAATTGTTTGATGTAATTTCTCTGTTGAGTTGTCAATTTCTGTAAATCGGGAATTAATCACTGAAATTTGTTGATTAATCTGGGAAAGTTCCCTATTTTGATTTTGTTGATTATTACTTAATTCTGTTAATTGCTGTAAATTGTTTTGATGGCCACTATGGAAAGTATCTATAAAGGTTTCAATTTCTGTAAATCGGGAATTAAAGACTTGTATCTGTTGATTAAGTGATAATAATTCAGTTTTCAATTCAGCAATATTGTTTAAATATTCATCTTTTTCAAGATTAGAAATCAAGTTTTCTGGGGAAGTATCTAATTGCTGTAAACGATTATTGACAATTTGAATTTCTTGATTAACTGCGTTAAATTCTGTACTCAATTTTTGGATTGGAATTTGAATTTTCTCGTCAATAATTTGACTAATTTCTTGTTTATCAGCCTCGATTTTTCCCAAAATTTGATTAATTGCGATCTCAATCCTCTGGTCAATAATTTGACTTAATTGTTGTCTCCAAGTTTCGATTTGTTCTAGTCGTTGATTATATGTATTCATGGTTTTATTTAGTTGATCAAATTCTTCATCTGTATTTTGCAAATTTGTCTGTAATTGGTCAAGTGATTGTAATTGGGAATAATTAAACTGAGGACGATTAACTAAATTTAAAGC
>LJOT01000680.1 GCA_001672075.1 Anabaena sp. CRKS33 | reverse complement strand
ACCAAAAGGGAAGATATTACAAGGAATGAAGCAAGGGCTGTGCACTGAGGAAGTGTTTTGCGCCTACATGCGGGAGTCGATTAGAGGAGCGCTATGGGATCTGATGCAGGAGGAAGTGGAAGCGCATTGCGGGAGGAGGCATCGGCCAGATCGGGAGGGGCGATACCGGAGGGCTGGGAGTGACGACGGGGTCTTTTACTTTGCCGGGAGGAAGGAGGCGGTGAAGAAGCCGAGGATGAGGGAAAGGCTCACTGGAGGAAGGCAGAGGGAGGCGGTGTTGGAGAGTTATCTTGCGGCGCGTTCCAAGAGGAACATCCTCTCAGAGGTCATGGCGATGGTGGATGAGGGAGTGAGTGCCCGAGGGAGTCAGCGCTTGACGGGAAGGGCGCTGAGTTCGAGCGAGGTGTCGAGGCAATGGGTCAAGCACAGTGCCCGGCGCATAGAAGAGCTTCGGGGAAGGGATCTCTCCAAAGATGAATACTTTGGCCTGATGATGGACGGGGTGTTTTTGAAGGAAACGGTGGTCCTTGTGGCCCTTGGGATCAAAAAGGATGGAAGCAAGGAGGTGCTGGATTTTAGCGTCGGGAGTTCAGAGAGCTACGAGGTGGCGCGCTCCCTCTGCTCACGCCTACAGGAGCGTCGGTTCAACGTCAGGGGCCGACTGCTGGCAGTGCTCGATGGAGCCCGCGCCCTTCACAGGGCGGTTGAAGAGTTCTGGCCCGATGCAGTGATCCAGGATTGCATCATTCACAAGGAGCGCAACCTCCACGGCTATCTGCGCAAGAGTGACCACCCGGAGTGCT
>LJOT01000679.1 GCA_001672075.1 Anabaena sp. CRKS33 | reverse complement strand
CACGATATTGATCAAGATGATCAGGAGTTAATTATGAAATTATCCCAAATGTATCAACAACAGTTAGAAGAGATTAAAAAACAAGAACGACAAGAAGGACTTGATAGAGGGATAGAAAGAGAAAGACGGGCTATGATTGAAAGTATCTTGCAAGTGCGTTTTGGGGAAGTTGATTCACAATTAGCAACAATTATCAACCCTCTGATTGCTATGAAGAGAGAAGAATTTACTCCTTTGCTTTTACAATTATCCCGTGAGGAATTATTGGCTAGATTTGTGTGAATTAGCAGTATTAGGTAGGGGTAAATTCAGCCACAGATACCATATACTTATGCAACCTCAGTTATTAAGGGCTTATTTGTTTGGCTTACAGACCCACCTGGAAATGAATTTCCAGGCTAATAGCTCAAGTTTACTAAAGTAAACTACTAAATTTAGGCAAAAAATTTTCTAGTTCTTTTAGTCATCTTGAGATGACTTTTGCTATGAGACTGGGAATTTATTCCCAGGCGGTTGGGTGGTTCATTTTACAAAGTTTTTTTACACATTGTTTTAACTCAAAAAACTTTACTAAGGCCACACCCACTTTAAATCGTTCCCCCTTCCCCCCTTCCCGTAAAAGAATCCCTGTTTGATTCCTGCTGCTTTGGGATTACTGTTGGCTTACAGACCCGTCTGGAAATGAATTTCCAGGCTAATAGCTCAAGTTTACTAAAGTAAACTAACTAAATTTAGGCAAAAAATTTTCTAGTTCTTTTAGTCATCTTGAGATGACTTTTGCTATGAGACTGGGAATTTATTCC
>LJOT01000678.1 GCA_001672075.1 Anabaena sp. CRKS33 | reverse complement strand
AGCATTAGAGTCAAAACCACAGACCAAGGGGAGTTATCCTTTGAAAAACAATTAACCATTGGAGTAACTGACCTTAACGATAACGAAAGCTTCACCACCACAGCCCAACAAGATATCATAGATGCTGACTATGGAGAAGACACCATTACCAGCACATGGGCCAATTTACAACAAAACGACACCATCAAAGGCGGTAATGGCACAGATACCTTAATTATCACTGGCGGAACAGTTAATAATTTTGTCTCCATAAATACCAGTAATACCACTAATCAATTAAATATTCCTGGGACAACAGTATTCGGATTTGAACGCTTTGATTTAAGCAGCTTTACAGGTACAGTCAGCTTTTTAGGTACTGCGGGTAATGATTGGGTTAAAGGTGGTACAGGAAAAGATATTTTAACCGGTGGAGACGGTAATGACTACCTGAACGGGGGAGCAGGTATAGACTCTTTAATCGGTGGTTTAGGAAATGATACCTTTGTCGTAGACAATATTGGTGATATCATTACTGAAGGTTTAAATAGTGGAATAGATACCGTTGAATCTTCTATCACTTGGACATTAAAAACCAACCTAGAAAACCTAACGTTACAGGGAACAACCGCTATTAACGGTACAGGTAACACCCTCAATAATACCCTCATCGGTAACACTGGTAATAACGTTCTTAATGGTGGTTTAGGAAATGATACTCTCATTGGTGGTTTAGGAAATGATACCCTCATTGGTGGTACAGGTAATGACTCCTACTATGTGGACAATACAGCAGATATCATCACGGAATCAGTAAATCAAGGA
>LJOT01000677.1 GCA_001672075.1 Anabaena sp. CRKS33 | reverse complement strand
GTGAAATCAAAGTTAGTTTTAAGCTGTAATTAAATTTCATGTTCAACGACTCCTCATAGTCAGATAATTAAATATCTCCGAATTTTCTACACCTCCTGTCGGGACAATTCATGAATTGTCCCGACAATCTTTATGGGAAAGGTCTATTTAAAACCTTGCCGATAACCAACACTCAGAGCAGGGGAATTGAATGAACCAAATTCGATTTCTGTACCATTCTTCTTTGATGTATAGCCACTCAAACCTAGATATTTAAATTCAACGAAGGCATTACCCTTTTTGACTACTTCATATTCAACACCTATTTTTCCTTGATAGGCAAAAGATGTGCCATTACTAGTTTCAACCTTATTTCCTGCGAACTTAATATCAGGACTAATCAAACCAAAGCCTATACCAGCGCCAACATAAGGACGAAGCTTAGATTTGGTTGGAATATCATAGTAACCATTGACAAGAAAAGTAGTCTGATTGACATTACCCGTTAAATTAGTTTCATTGCCACTTACAGTTAATTTATCAGCACCTGGAGAGCGAAAACTAACTTCTACTTCAGCACGAGTATCCTTTCGCTGATAGCCCCCAGCAGCAGTCAACTGAAAACCAGAATCCAAGCTCAAATCACCTGAAACACCTAATTGAGTTGCATTCACATCACGTGGAAAAGCCAGACCCACACTTCCACTTACATACCAGTAGTTACTTGCAGGTAGCTTAGAATCGGTATCACTACCCTCATATACGGATGCTAGGGTATTGACTGGTTGAGTATTATTAGTGTTTTGATCTACTGAATCAGTCGGGTTAGAA
>LJOT01000390.1 GCA_001672075.1 Anabaena sp. CRKS33 | reverse complement strand
AAAGATGGCATCTGCACCGACTACGCCTTCTGATGCTAGTCTGGGCATCCATTCATGGATACGCTGGGGCAGTTCTTGCAATACGTCGCGCCAGTCGCCAATGAGTGCGGAGTGTGGGAGTGCGGAGTGCGGGGTGTGGGGGTGCGGGGTGTGGGGTGCGGGGTGCGAAGTGCGGGGACGGCAGACTATGTGGACCGATGAAGCGAGGGCGGCTGAGTTCATGGCGCGTAAACGATTACCCATTTCTGTATCTATAGGCCATGAACCTGTCATAGTCCAGCCAGCGTTTACCATTGCTTGTAGTTGTGCTTCCCAGCCTGATGTTGATTTATGGGCAAAGACAATGACAGCTATTCCTTCAGGTGATAAAATACGACATCCTTCCGCCATTGCTTTTTGCATTGTTGTTTCAAAATAGGCTTTATCTTTGCCTTTAACTTCATCGACAATGCATTCATCATTTTTAGGGGTAAGTTCGTCTGTGAAGAAAGCACTAAGAGATGACGGTAAAGTCCGTTTTAGCCAAACATAGAAAAAGTCGGATAAGTCAGCATAAGGTACAGCATCATAATAAGGAGGATCAGAAAATAAACATTGGGCAAAATTATCTGGTAAGGGATGAATAACGGCGTTAGATTGTTGAGATTGACCTGATTGTATTTTTTCATCAACACTGTTAATTGCTTTTAAACCGCCTGTTACAGCATTTAACCAATCTCGCGTTGCACCACTAATAATATTACCCTCAACAAAATCCCATAGCATAGGAATTGCTTGGCGACCAAAAGTGTGTCCTATATCTTCGCTAGTTGAACGCCATGAACATAAAGATGAGTTACTATCTGCTTGTTTATCTAATGCAAAAGCCAAACAGCACTGTATAGCATCAGCAAAATCCTTATCGTGACTATCTGCTAACTTTTCTCCCACATCTTTAACCAATTTCACCAAAGTAGTTAAAGCCAAATTTTGACGATGTGTAAATAAATTTT
The DNA here is from genome assembly GCA_001672075.1 of Anabaena sp. CRKS33. Taxonomy (GTDB): domain Bacteria; phylum Cyanobacteriota; class Cyanobacteriia; order Cyanobacteriales; family Nostocaceae; genus Dolichospermum. The sequence continues at coordinate 1,991 of LJOT01000390.1, read as the reverse complement.
CAAACTTATCCATCCCATAATTTCGCTGAGAGAATGCTCTACCTGCACCACTTCCTCCACCTTTAGGAGTAGGTTCATCAGGAATTAAACTTAAATCTCCAATATGTTGATTAACTCTCTTTTCTAACTCAATACTGGCATTTTTAACAGCTTCCAAATCCTGTTCATTGGGTAAACGATAAAACCTTCCTTGTTGTTTTTCTCTAGTCGTCACCACACAAAATAATCTAGCATCGTTAGCCCCACCTTGACGGGCTTTAAATTGTGTTCTCACCGAAGCCACAGGAGTAGTATAACCACAACAGGGACAAGTGGCAGAACCTCTTTTTACAGTGCCATCAAAACTAGGATTTTTTATTTCTATTTCTGGGTGATCACTAACTACCCATTTACTCTTTTGCTTTTCAATAATTTCAAAATCTACCCGCTTATCTTCCGGTTGAGGAATTATCCTTAAACCAATATTGCGATTACTTTTTTTACACAAATATAAAGACCGCATTAACGGCACTTCTGCACCACATCCAGGACCCTCACAAATAATAGTCCGCGCCCATAAATAAGCAATTGGTGTACTACCATCAGCATCTTTTGGATAAAATTGGGCTAATTCTTTTTCTGCTTCTTCCTTTACCCATTGTCCCCATTTTCGCACTTCATCCGCTAACTGTTGCCCATATTTGGGAATATATTCCAAAACCACCTTATTTAACAACACCGCCACCGGGTTAATATCAGAAGCAAAAGCATCCGCTCCCACTCGCAACGCTTCCAATGGAATAGCACCACCACCAGCAAAAGGGTCAACAACTAAGGGTTTTGTTCCTGGTATTCCTCCTAAAGCTTCATGGGCTGCTTGAGTTAAATTGCGACTGGTTTCTAAATAATCAGCTTGGGTAGAATTATCCCAATTAGCAAAATCAGCAATAAAATCTAGTAAGCTATCTCTTAAAGTATTCCAATGTTGAATATTATTACCATCTAATTGATTTTCTAGTTTAGCTAAAACTTGCCATTTACTCCAAATTTCAGTAGAACAATGTTTAGATAATTCTTTATCTGTTGCTGCTTTTTTCGCAAAATTATTAATATATGCTGTAGCTAAATCCCGAAATGATTGGGGGCAATTTTCATCAACAGGATCAGGCCATAAAGCCGCACAAATTACAGCCCGACAAGCGGCTAAAGGTCGTCTAGCCCACCAAATATGTAAGGTAGAAATATGCCCATGTCTGATGGATTTCTCCCGTCGGGCGTGGGCGGAAATGCGTTTAATGGGTAGGTCAACTTCGATGAGGCGTTTAGGGTATTTGGTGGTATTCATCTAAACCTCCAGGAGACCCCCACCAAAACTGTACTCAGTTTGGTGATGGGAGGAATGGAGGGTTAATTGTGAAACGTCCCTTGAGTAATTTTGTGCGCCAGCACAAACAACGAGAGGAACAGTTGAGTAATTAACAAGTCTTTGATTTTCCATCTTTAATCTTAGGGGTGATATTGGTGAGTCAGGACGCGATTTTTTGAGAATAATTGTGAACCGAAACTGTCTAAATATTGCTGCTTTTTTGTTTCTCAATACTTGTCTAGCTTGCGCTGAATGAATTGGGTTTAATGGTATGAAGTTGGTATTTAAAACAAATACTTTGGACATGAAGTCCCTCCTTGCGGGTAATGTTAGCTGATGCCTACGGCACGCTGCGCGAACGACAATGTTAGAGGTCGGTAACTATCTCAAAAGCACTGGTTTAACCCTTAGATCTGTTTAACTTTTAAGTTCTAGAGCAGGGAACTAGCTACGCATCCCCTGGTAGGTCTTTAACTCTTACCTCTAACGTAGTTCGGTTAAGAACTGAGTCTGGTCAACTAGGCTTTTACAACCCCTCACTTACGAAGGGAAGTGATGGGTGGTTGACGTCCAAACCTTGATTTTTGATCTGGTCTAGGTGTTATTCTGAATTGCCAGACGTTTAGAGATTGCCCCATAATAGCGA
>LJOT01000676.1 GCA_001672075.1 Anabaena sp. CRKS33 | reverse complement strand
TCGGCGGCATGGAGGCTTCAGAGGCCCAGCGGCTGCGGGAACTAGAGGCTGAGAACGCCAAGCTCAAGAGGCTGCTGGCCGAGGCCCATCTGGACATGCACGCGCTCAAGAGCGTTCTCGGGGTAAAGCGCTAGCCCCACAGGTCAAGCGCGAGGCCATCAGGCGGATGGTGGAGGAACACCAGTTGCCTGAGCGTCGAGCGTGCCGTCTTGTGGGGCTATCCAGGGATTGCTATCGTCATCCGCCCATCGTCAATGCAGCCACCCAGGCCCTGAGTGTCCGGATCGTGGAGATCGCGCATGAGCGACGCCGATTTGGCTACCGGCGCATCCATGACCTGCTGCGTCCGCAGTTCGGGGGCATCAATCACAAGCGGGTATATCGGCTTTACCGCGAAGCCAATCTCATGGTGCGACGTCGCAGGAAAGCCAAGCGGCCCAGCAGCGAGCGCGTGCCGCTGCAAGTAGCCAATTCAGTCAATGAGGTGTGGAGCATGGATTTCGTCTCGGACAGCCTGGCCAATGGCCGGCGCCTGAAGTACCTGACGGTGGCCGATGATTTCAGCCATGAAAGTGTGCAGATCGCCGTCGACTATGGCATGTCAGGGCAATACGTCACCAGATTGCTCGACAGTGCGGCGCGCTTTCGTGGCTATCCCCTGGCGGTGCGCACTGACAACGGGCCGGAGTTCACCAGCCGGGCGTTCATGGCACGGGCACAGTCTCACGGCGTTCGTCACATCCTGATTCAACCAGGGCGCCCCATGCAAAACGGCTATATCGAGAGCTTTAACGGCAAGTTCCGTGACGAGC
>LJOT01000389.1 GCA_001672075.1 Anabaena sp. CRKS33 | reverse complement strand
TCAGTTAAGGATTTTCGTAGGTTGGGTTGAACAAAGTGAAACCCAACAAACCCTCGTAAATGTTGGGTTTCGTTCCTCAACCCAACCTACCCTACTTAATTTCGACAAGTATTCATAGACGTTCCATGGAACGTCTCTACAAGGGTTTTGGATTGATGCAAAATTATTTTCATTCTTGAAATTAGCAATGCCATATTTTCATATCCTAGATTCAGAATATTTTTTATACAGATTATAACAAAGCTGGGTTAATTTTTTCGGGTGTCCACGGCTTTCCTCAAACAATTTTTCAATCTCTGGTTCTGTAAAATCAATTGTAGTTGGTTGTAACCGCTTAGTAATAAATTCACAGACAGTTTTTTCATTCCAAACAGGAATATCTATTTGTTGACAAATATCTGCTAATGGAGATGTTTCATAACCATCATTAAATAATGTTTGTAAAGATTCATTTGCGGCTAAAACTAATTTTAAACAAGCATTTTCACCTTCAGCTAAACCCCGTAAATGATCTCTCACATCTCTTGTAAATCCTGCTCCATTTAGTCTACCAACATTATCTAAAATTAATAATACTCTTTTATTTTCCAAATTTCTAGTGAATCTATAACCTGTACTATCTGGAATATCAAGTTTTTCACATATAGCAAAATAAAAATCTTCTTGATTATGAATAATATTCATATCTAGAAAAACGTTTTGACGTGGTGATTTTAAAAGATTTATTGATTGTTGGGAAACTGCATATAATAAGGATGATTTACCAATTGCTTGTTCACCAATAATCGCTACACTGCTAGAATTATTCAGAAGTTCAAATATTGCTTTTATTTCTTTCTCTCTACCAAAAAACTTTTTTAGGTTCTCTATTCTTCCAGTTGTGGGAACAAAGGGATTTTGATTATCTTCAGGAATATCTATAATTTCATTATCATTCCTTGAAAATATTTCTGTTTCATCATTATTCCTCAAAAATATTTCTATTTCTTGTTTAAAATTATATTTATCAATATCGTCATTATTTAAAAGTGTTCTAATTTTTGGAAATAGCTTTTTGGTAGCCACTTCTAAAAAATACGCTTCTGAATATACGTTACCGTTAGGTTTATATATAATACCTAACATTTGAGCATAAGTTTTGCCTTTCCAAATTTGGATAAAAACTTGTGATTCTATATCTTTAAATGCTTTTTTTCTTGTTTGTAATATTTGTTGAATAGATTGTAAGGCTTTTTCTGCTTCCATTTGCACCTGTGTGAATTGCTAGAGTAGGTCTTTATTTTACAACAAAACCGACATTATCCTAGATTTACCTAGAAATTTTTGACATTTATCCCGATAATACCATATTTACCTAGATCCTAGTTATTCCATATAACGACAGGCAAAGATAGAGACATGAAAAAAAACACATATCCCAGGAGTGTAAACCCATGTCTCTACAACCCACTGAAAAAGATAATCTTCCTACTCAGTCTGATAAAACAACCAAAATTTTAGAAACTGGGGAGAAGATAGTTGATAAGTTCACTAAATCAGAAATCGTTGAATTAACACAGGTCGTAGGAGAAACAATCAAGAACATTATGACAGTGCTAGTTACATCTGGAGGTAAACCTGTTGCTGTGATTTTAGCTATTGCGGTTTTGATTGTAGCAACTGCAATACCTATTATTGCTTTAAAAGTATCTCCTACTCAGATCAATCAATCTGTAAAAACCATCAATAAATAAAATGACGGTTATAAACTAGGTTTAAACAGATAAAGCCCCTAGTTGTTCACTTTCGGGAAAGATATCCATGCGCCATTGACTAGCGCCTACACTCTTCTGGACAGACAAAACCCACCGAATTTACAATTAAGCAAAAGGTGGGTTAAAAAACTTAATTTATTTTTGCAAATTCTCTTCGCAATTAATTATTTAGATATTGCCAATTCCAAAACCTGTTTAAAATCATCCACAGAATTAACTGTTACAGCCAATTTCAACATTTCATCTAAAATAGATAAATTAGAAATCTGAGATAGAGATACTATAATCTCTAAAGAAACCTCACCAAATCGAGTTTGCAAAACAGTTTTGATGTAATCACGAGCATTTTGTAATGCACCAATTTCCTTACCAATCTCTTTACCGCGTTCTATTGCCATTTCTTCTGTAGGACTGATAAAAGGCATTTTTCTTTCCTCCTCTAAACTGTTAAGTTGATTTAGTAACTTTTGCTGTAATTGCCCAGGTAAAGTCATCATTTTGTCAATGATTTTAAAGAGTTTAACAATTTGTTCTTTTGTTAATCCTCTATCATAAAGTCCGCGAATTAATGTCCATTTCCATTGCTCCCGTTCTGTTAAATTTCTAGTGGTTGCTTTAGTTTTTAAATGTGCCATCACTATGATAGCAAATGGATTAGCACTAGCTTCTAATTCCTGCCAGCGAGATTCATAGTCCAGTAGTTTAGCAATGGGAAATTTCAGACTAACTTCACACCCTCCAAGGGAATAACCATAAGCACTAGGTCGCCAATTATGCCTTTCATCATCTAGAACGGCGAGACTAACTACAGGTTTGTGATAAAGATCAAAGGAACGGTAATTATAAATATACATCCGTTCACCAAAATATACTTCATATTGACTTTGAATCTCAACATGAATTAATATCCAAACTTCTCGTTTATCCAGTAACCAAACTTGATAAAGTTGATCAGCAATACGTTTTTCTGTTTCTGATGAAGCCGTAATCTCCTGTAGTTCTTTATCAAGGGACTGAGGCGTTTGTGTCCAATCAATTAATTGATGGACTTCGGGAAAAAAGAAGGTTAAGAAGCTTTCAAAATACTCCGTTAATGCTTCTTTCCAAGATTCATCATAATTAGCAGTTACTTCTTTCATAAGTAGGTTGGCGTTAAAAATTGTCGTTATGACAAGGGAACAGGGAACAGGGAACAGGTTTTGGGCAACTTTACTTTTCGTTACTTATGTCGGTTTTT
>LJOT01000101.1 GCA_001672075.1 Anabaena sp. CRKS33 | reverse complement strand
CTGGATGAGTTCATCTACCAAGTTTCTATCAGGTGATTTATCTTTTAATAAACCTCTTAATTTTTTAACTTGTTGTTTGAGGCTGACTAATTGGAGTTTGCCATTATCTTCAAGTGTTAAAATTAATCTATCTCCTGATTCTAAATTCAGCATTGTTTGGATTTCTTGAGGTAAAGTTAAACGTCCTTCTGGTTCAATATCAAGTGTGTATTGTTGAGGAATTGATAAATTAGCAAGTGTCATAGCTGAATATTTCCTTATTTTATAGCCATTTACATTTTAGCAAAACTCTAAAAATTAAAAAATCTCAGTTTTTTCTCTATCTTCAACTCCTACTCATCAATATCCATTGCCAAATTTTCAAAATTAGTAATTGTTACTTCAACATCAGGGAATTTTGCCGTTATTTTCAATTCTCCTCCCATAGCTTCAATAACTTGTCGCAGATGACTAACATACATATCAGTACGATTTTCTAATCTAGAAATAGCAGGTTGTTTAATTTGCAACTTTTCAGCTAATGCCATTTCCTCTTTTAATTTAGCTGTTTGAGTGGCAATTTTGGCTTTTCTTTCTGCGGAGAAATCTTTAGTAAGATTGCTAAACTTTTTATGTCCTGTCATATTAAACCCTCCCGACTAATTTCTTGGAGATATTCTTCATAAAGACGATCTGCTATGGGAATATATTTTTCATAAAATCGCTTATCTCCTGTTTTATCTCCACCAATAAGTAAAATTGCCACTCGTCGCGGATCAAAAGCATAAAATACTCTGATTGGTTGACCACGACTTTGAATACGTAACTCTCTCAGATGAGAGTTTTTTGCACCTTTGACATCGGATGAATAAGGAAAGGGTAATTGTGTTCCCTTTTCTTCAAGTAGTTGAACAACGCTGACAATATCATCTTGTTGTTCTTCTCTAAGAGTTTGCCACCAAATATCAAACTCATTCGTATATTCTATTTCCCAACTCACTTGCTATTATATTACGTTGATGTAATCAATCATAGCTTTAATTTGCCAATTTTCACAACTATTTTTTGCCTGTACTGATACTTAGCGATTATTTTTATGAGCCTAGCGATACTATCGCTACAACCACCCATTTACTCTGTGTAATGGTAGCGATTTCACCCGTCGCTCAACTAGCAACCGTCAATAATAGCCAAATGACCATTACCGTAGAACTTTGCATAGGAGGTGACGATGATGACGAAATTAGAGGCGATCGCTTCTACGTCACCAGTGACCATTGACACAGAACCAGTGGTAAATACTTGATTAAAAACTTCGACGGTTCTACGATTTATTAGAGAATCCTCATATTAACCGATAGGATAACATCCTGGATTAACTGCATGAATAAATTCACTCCCCGCTAGTGGTCTTCCCCGTTTATAAGCTGCTTCTTGGGGTTGTCCCCAACCTAATTGTAAGATAATTTCTAAAAAGTTCGGGTTTTCCCATTTTAATAAAGTAGCCCATTCTGTTCTTTGGACAATTCTTTCTACATCTACTTTGGCAATTTTTTGATGTTGTTTACCATTACTAAAACCTAAATATAAATCCATTTCTGCTGTTGTGATATACCAAAATTCTAAAATTGAATTTTTGGCAAATTTCAATATTTGTAAATCACTTTCTAAAGCAATTAATTCAGGATCAATTTCTGGATAATGGAGATTTTTATTCTTAATAGTGATATCTTTCCAGATAATTCCAGAAACTTGATTTTCTCTTTGATATTGATGAATAGAGGTTTTAAAATCTTGGTAAGCTGCGAATCTTTGTAGTCCTTCGGTTCTCACAAATTGGTCTATTAATGGATTACCAGAAACGGTCAATTCTAACTTTAAACGTTCACCTTTTAAGCAAGCTTGGCGTTCAGTTGCTAAAATGTGAATTAACTCTTGAGTATTGTAAATATTTGACATTAGAACCAAACCTAATTAGTCATTTTGTTTCGTTGGTAATTAAAATCAATTAACTATTTAATTATTATCTATAAATGAAAAGAAAGATGCTGTATCAAAACCAACTAAAAATTATCATGGTGTGATATCATTTTCCAACATAAGATTACCTCTCTTCTTCCTTCGTGTTCTTAGTCCCTTCGTGGTTCATTTATCCATATTCTTCTATAAACAACCATAAAAAAGGTGGGTTAACAATAAAGTCACCCACCAAATAAAATACCGATATTATAGAAATCCCGAATTAACCAACATTAGTTAATAACAACTCACGGGTTTCCGACTTTCTGACCTTTACCTGACCATCATCATCTACATCTACAATAGCCTTATCTCCCTCAGCAATTTCCCCAGATAAAATCGCTTCTACCAAAGAATCTTCTAGCAAACGCATAATAGCGCGGCGTAATGGTCTAGCACCATAACTAGGATCATAGCCTTCTTGTACAACCTTATCTTGGAAAGCTGCTGTCACTTCTAAACTGATATGCTTATCTTTTAAGCGACTAGCAACATCATCCAGCATGATTCCAGCAATTTGCTTGACTTCATCTTTGTTAAGTTGAGTGAAGACGATAATATCATCAACACGGTTGAGAAATTCTGGACGGAAATAAGCTTTGAGTTCCTCATTCACTAAGTTACGAATTCGATGATAACTAGCTTCTGCGTGGTTATCAAACTCAAATCCCAAGCTACTACCACCTTTTTCGATTACCTTAGAACCAATATTAGAAGTCAAGATAATTAATGTATTCTTGAAGTCCACTTTCCGGCCTTTCGCATCCGTAAGATGACCGTCATCTAAGATTTGCAGCAGCATATTAAATACATCGGGATGCGCTTTTTCGATTTCGTCGAATAGCAACACTGTATAGGGTTTGCGCCGCACAGCTTCCGTTAATTGTCCGCCTTCATTGTATCCTACATAACCAGGAGGTGAACCAATCAACTTAGAAACGTTGTGGCTTTCCATGTATTCGGACATATCTAAACGCACCATTGATTCTTCCGAACCGAAGAAGTAAGCCGCTAATGCTTTAGCTAATTCAGTTTTACCTACACCGGTTGGACCAGAAAAGATGAAGCTGGCAATAGGACGATTAGGACTTTTTAAGCCCACACGAGCGCGACGAATAGCGCGAGAAACGGAGCTAACTGCTTGTTCTTGTCCAATTAGACGTTTGTGTAAAGTGTCTTCCAGATGTAATAATAATTCAGATTCGGATTCAGTCAGTTTGTTAACGGGAACACCTGTCCAAGAAGCGACAATTTGAGCAATATCTTCTTCGTTGACAAGGGGAGAGTTAACAGTTTCCTGGTTTTCCTCTAAATCAAGTCTGGCTTGAATTGATAATTCTTGTTGACGTAACTTACCAGCTTTAGTAAAATCTTGGACTCTGATAGCTTCAGATTTGGCTTTAGTGGCGGTGGTTAATTCCCGTTTGAGTTCTTTGTTATTGGTAATGCGGGAGTGACGTAACCGCACGCGAGAACCCGCTTCATCAATTAAGTCAATGGCTTTGTCCGGTAGAAAGCGATCGCTAATATAACGATCTGCTAATTCAGCGGCTGCTACTATCGCTTCATCAGCAATATGGACTTTGTGATGCTGTTCATAAGCGCCCCGTAAACCATAGAGAATATCAATAGTTTCTGCTACCGATGGTTCACCTACCAAAATTGGCTGAAAACGTCTTTCTAATGCTGCATCACGCTCAATATGTTGACGATATTCATCTAAAGTAGTAGCACCAATACACTGAAGTTCACCCCGTGCTAAAGCTGGTTTAAGTATATTAGCAGCATCCAAACCGCCTTCCGTACCACCCGCACCGACCAAGGTATGAATTTCATCAATAACTAAAATGATGTTACCTGCGCTACGGATTTCCTCCATGATTTTTTTCAAGCGTTCCTCAAAATCACCCCGGAAACGAGTTCCTGCGACTACAGAACCCATATCCAGGCTAATTACCTGCTTATTGAGCAAAATTTCGGGAACATCTTGATTAATAATCCGTTGGGCTAAACCTTCAGCAATTGCTGTTTTCCCCACCCCTGGTTCCCCGATCAAAACCGGGTTATTTTTGGTTCTGCGACCGAGAATTTGGACAGTTCTTTCAATTTCCTGCTGACGACCGACTACCGGGTCTAATCTACCCTCCTGAGCTAATTTGGTGAGATTTCTACCAAACTCCTCCATTGATAGATTTTGATTGCGCTGGGAATTACTTCTACCACCAGTGACAACCGCCGTATCTTCACCCAGACGCTTCATTACAGCCGCACGGATAACCGGTAAATCTACTCCTAGATTTTGCAATACTTTGGCTGCGACTCCTTCACCAGCCTCCGTTAAACCTAATAATAAGTGTTCAGTGTTTATGTAATTATGTCCAAGACCGTGGGCCTCTCGGAAAGACTGCTCAAACAGGCTTTTGACCTTGGGGGTAAAAGGAATTTCCGGTGGGACAAACCCAGAACCCCGGCCAATTATTTTTTCTACTTCCCGACGTGCTTCTTTGAGAGTGACACCCAACTCAGCCAGCACCTTCGCAGCAACACCTGTTCCTTCTCCCATTAAACCCAGGAGAATTTGTTCTGTTCCTACAAAGTTGTGTCCCAGTCGTCGTGCTTCTTCCTGAGCTAACATGATTACCCGAATTGCTTCGGAAGTGAAGTGTTCAAACATAGCGGGTTCTTTCCCTCGTGCTGCTTGGAATTTGGGTGAGATTAAGTTCACCCTTATCTAAAGTTTTTTGTATTTTCTTAAAGATAATGTATCTTTATTTAAAGCTCAATGGCAATAGTGAGATCCGTAAGTGACAAGGGGTAGTTGCCGTCATTATTTAGATAATAATAGATCATTACCAAACCAATGATCGAGTGATCGAGATTTTTCGGTCTTGAGTTGTGGATTTGTTGTTAATTTTATACTAGTATTGATGATGACACAAAAGCCCGATAGTAATGATCAACAACATCCACTCTACAACCGCGATCGCCCCCTTATTGATATTCTACTTGCTCAAGACGCAAGCGACTACAATTTATCAGAATTAGCGAGACTAAAAATCCGCTATCAAGGTTTTCCCGGTGCGCGAGATATCCAGAATGATTTAAATCAGGTTTTAAAACGCTGGGGGTTGACGGAGGATGAATTATTCACAAAAACCCGTCAAATCCATCATACAGGGGGAATTTACAAAAGTCGTGGCAAAAAAGAGGAGGAGGACTGGAATTAGCGGGTGGTCAATTGTCCGTTGTCTGTTGTCCGTTGTCTGTTGTTATTTTTCCCTGCTCTGGATCATCTCGCAGTTGCTCAAGCAGTTGTTCTGAAGATGAATTGGGCGTTTGTGGAACCGGTTGGGGAATTGTCTCTACTTTCTTTGGTGTTTTCAGTTCGGGACTGATTACCGATACTTGTTTTTCGGTAATAGGTGCGGTAATTACTACCTTTGGCGGGTTACTAGTGGTTTTAAGAGAGTCTAAAGTTACAGCTACTTTTGTCTGCTCTTGTACATCTTTACTAGAAGAAACTAATTTACTTAAACCATTCACTAATTGTAGTAAATTTTGGCGGAACTTAGGATCACCTGTTAATTCGTCTAAATCAGATGTAATTTTTTGAGTGTTTTCAAATGTTACCCTAGCTGCATCTAGAGTTTGTTGTAATAAGACAATGTTTTTTGGATCATTTAGGGTTTTAGAAGCATCTTTTAAATTCGCGGAAGCCTCCGCTGCATTTGCGGACAGGGTTTCTAAGTTTTTCAGTAATTCTCCTTGGGTTAAGCGATTAATCGTCGGTGATAAACTCATTACTGTCTGACGCAGTTGGTTACTGGTTTCTGTCATACTATTCAAAGTCCCAACCAGAGAAGAACGATTCGTAGTGACAAGACTATCTAAGTTATTAAGTAAACGATTTGCCTGTTTAGACGTGACACTAAAATCCTTTGCTGTTGTTCTTAATTGATCCGCTGTTGTAATTGTAGTTGCAGTTAGTTGGTTGGTAGAGCTTTTCAATGTTGTGGCAGTATCAGAGAATACAGTTAATTGCCCGCGAACGCTTTTGCTCAAACTTTGCAAATCCTTAGTCAAAGCCGCGATATTAGCCGCAGCATTGGCGGAAGTTTCCAAAGTGCGGTTAACATTATTATAGAATTTGTCGCTACTATACTGAGCAGCAAAATCAGCAGATTTACGTATCATTTCATCAACACTGATACCAATTACACCTTTTAAGCGAGAACCATTACAAATAATCAAACTGGGATTACAGTCTTTATCTAGAGGTTTAGCGGTAATATTTCTAGGTAAATCGCCCTTTGGTGTAATATCAATAATATTTTCGCTAATTAATCCACTTTGATTGGCTTCAATTAGGGAATTACTGGGAATCTTTAAATCAGGTGAATTAATTTGAATTTCGACATCAACAGCATTTGCTCCAGCTTTCACACTGATAATAGTCCCTACTTTTACACCACGAAAACGCACGGGTGAACCTTTTTGCATTCCGCCGGCGTTAGCAAATTCCACAATTGCTTGATAAGATGTTTGTCCAGGGGTGAGCCTATTCAACCATAGTAAAATTACCCCAAATGCACCTAACCCTAGTAAGAGTAACAATCCTACAGAACCTTCCCTGATCATGCGTGTAGACGTAAAACCGCTCATTAGACCTCGCATTTATTCCTCCACCAAAAAAAGTAAGCTTGGTAATTTTCCGCTTTAAAGCCTAGTAGCAATATCTTTTAACTCCTCTATAATTTTCTGGTTTTTATGACTTCTCGACCCATAAAGTCTAGCAGAAAATACTGTTATGTCTAGGGGTTCTTTTTGGTATTATTTTACTCTCTAGTTCCCATCTTCTGAGAGTGGAAATACTCACAGATTTTAATTTTGCTGCCTCTGATCTAGTTAGTTTAGTCATATCTCAAGTGTATCATACTCATTGATGAGATATGAGTAGATTTAGATATATATTTTGATTCAGTTACTAGCCCGTGACTTGAATTGGTCCATGTACGCTTCCACTCATAAATTGTCTAATCAAAAGATTTTCTGTATGATCTAAGGCAGCTACTGTACCTTGCCATTGGACTTTCCCCTGATAAAGAAATACTATTTGGTCAGAGGTACGGCGAATGGTACTATCTTGGTGAGTCACAATAGAGTATGTACTACAAACTCCCTGGGTATGCTGTAAACTGCGGATGAGATCCTCAATGACAGTTGAGGCTATGGGGTCAAGTCCAGCGGTAGGTTCATCGTATAATAAAACCTCTGGATTATCTGTAGGACGCTGAGGATTAGACATAATTGCTCTCGCAAAGCTTACCCTTTTTCGCATTCCTCCAGAAAGTTCTGAGGGGTAAAGATGACTGATATCTGCTAAACCCACCAGTTCCAATTTTTCTCGGACTAGTTCACGAATTTGCGATCGCTTTAACTGAGAATTTTGATAAAGTAAAAAGCCGATATTTTCTTCCACTGTCAAGGAGTCAAATAAGGCAGCTTGTTGAAATACCATGCCAATCCCCACAGGATCAGTAGCATCTTCTATTAAACCATTCCTTTGTACCCCTTGAATATAAATTTCTCCCGCATCGGGTTTTAATAAACCTGCTATAATCCGTAAAATTGTTGACTTACCAGTTCCTGATGGTCCAATAATCCCTAGTGCTTGGCCTCGGTATATTTTCAAATTAACATCATCTAAAACTTTGTTCTTGCCAAAGGATTTAGAAATACCCCTTAATTCAATTAGTGGTTCTGTCATTGGTCATGGGTAATTAAATAAATAAGTTCCTCGCTGATAATATCATTTTAGCTTGATTACTTGTAAAATTCGCAACTCCAACCCTGACACAGATATGGTAACACTCATCAGGGCCAAAGCCCTGACTACAAACAAATGAGATGATCATATAATTTATTGTGACACCTGCGTAAGTCTTATTGTAATTTAATTAATTAACTAAACTTGATATAATCTATAATACTTTCTAGATAAAGCCAATTTCTAATTTTACTGAAGTTTATGTCTCCTTATCCTAGTTTAGTGACTGTTTCCGCACTTATACTATACTTCATAGTCACAATTAACGTTGGTAGAGCCAGATTTAAGTATCAAGTCCCTGTACCACAGACTACAGGAAACCCCGATTTTGAAAGAGTATTACGGGTACAGCAAAACACCTTAGAACAACTGGCTCTATTTATCCCAGCTTTATGGTTATTTTCTATTTACGTTAGTCCTATTTGGGGTTCTGGACTGGGTGCTGCTTGGGTAGTGGGACGTATTGCTTATGCTTGGGGATATTACCAAGCAGTGGAAAAACGTGGTCCAGGTTTTGCAATTAGTTCTTTAAGTAGTATTGGGTTAATTCTCGGTTCATTAGTGGGTATTATTTTATCAATGGTGAAATAAGGTCAAATAATTTTTGACGCTGTTTTATCTATATCGTTTCCACCCCTAGTAATATACCTGTTTACAGGAACATATAGAGCAATCCGATTTGATGTGATCAAATACCTGGGGATTATAAATCACGGCTACACAGACAAAACCCGCCTGGGCGCGTGATTTGATCAATATTCAATATATGGCTAAATCTTGTGGTGCGGGCATCCTGCCCGCTATAATTATACAGATTAAATGCAGTACAGCTTACTCAACTAAATCAGGGAATACCTCTTTGACAGCAGGGTGTACAAGATGGTGATTTTTCACGTTTAACCCTTTTGCTAAAGCTGGATTAAGCTCTAAAGCTTTAATTCCCAAATTTGCTAACTGGACAGTATAGGGTAAGGTACTATTGTTGAGAGCTTGTGTTGATGTCCAAGGTACTGCTCCTGGCATATTCGGAACTCCATAATGTACTACTCCCTCATCAATATATACAGGATTTGTATGAGATGTTGGTTGTAGTGTTTCAACGCATCCACCTTGATCCACGGCCACATCAATAATCACTGAACCAGGACGCATTTGTTTAACTAATTCACGAGATACTAAAATCGGTGCTTTTTTACCAGGAATTAAAACTGCACCAATCAGTAAATCAGCTTCTTTAACTGCGGCTTCAATATGGGCAGAATTACTGTAAAGTAATTCTACTCTCGAACCAAACAGGGTTTCTAAGTAGGATAACCGTTCCACGTTAACATCTAATATTTGCACCATTGCGCCCATACCCACGGCGATTTTTGCGGCTTCTGTACCCACTACACCACCACCTAAAATCACCACTTTACCAGCTTTGACCCCCGGTATACCCCCTAAAAGTACACCTCTTCCCCCTTGTTGACGTTCTAGGAATCTAGCACCAAATTGGACTGCTAACCGACCAGCAACAATACTCATAGGAGTGAGTAAGGGAAGTCTATTTGCTCCCGGTTGTTCTACGGTTTCATAAGCGATCGCACAAATGCCACAATCAATTAAATATTCTGTTAATTGGCGATTTGCTGCTAAATGTAAATAAGTAAATAACAACTGTTCTTTTTGCAAAAACTTATACTCACTTATCAAAGGCTCTTTTACCTTAATAACTAACTCTCTATCCCAAGCAGAACTGGCTTTATCAACAATTTCAGCCCCAGCATTGCTGTAATCATCGTCAGTAAATCCCGCACCATGACCAGCTTGACTTTCTACAAATATATTATGGCCATTTTCCCGTAAGACCCTGACACTAGAGGGACTTAACCCTACTCGAAATTCTTGATCTTTAGTTTCTTTAGGAACACCAATTTCCATTGATAACCTCTGATATTCTCTTGTTTTACTTTAGCGTGCCAGTACCTATCCGACTATTTTCATATTCAGCAATTCAAAATCCGAAATTTTTAGTCTCTTTCACCTTGACTAATCGGCCAGTTTTATTACAATAGATAAAGAATAATTAAAAAATGTAAAGCACCGATCACCATAACCGGAAATTTGGTTCAAAAATCCCTGTAAATTTTTGTTTGACAATTACAAGAGAGAAACCACTGATTATGACACAACAACCAACTGCTACCCCTAAATTAGAAGAACCCAAGTTTGGCTTTAATGAATATGCCGAACGATTAAATGGCAGAGCGGCCATGATTGGCTTTATTTTAATGGTAGTGATCGAATACACTACCAATCAAGGTGTACTTTCATGGCTAGGTCTTAAGTAAATTTATCATAGGATTTACGCAAAATACCTCTCAAACCCTGATTATACCTATTCCGTGACTCGTGCGTAAGTCCTATTTTCTATTTCATGATTAAATATCCATCTTCAGAGAAGTAAGATGGTGTTACTACAACCTCAACTACTGGAAGCCTGGAGAATTACTGAGACTTATCTATAATAGCAAGCCCAGGAAATCCCTGTATCGAAAATCCAATTAGATTTTAAATGTTTTCCCGCAAAACCGATAAGTTTTTTCAATCAAACTTTTATAAAATAGGTTGCACTATTAAATAACCCCTATATTCTCAATAATCTTGAGAATATTCTCAATAGTTAAGCGAAAAAAGTTAATTTGAGGGCTTGATATTCTCAACTATTTTTTGTACAATAATTTTGATTATAATCTACTTGGGTTATTTTTTTATAAAATCTGAGCAGGGATTCCTAGATTGTAAAAATTTTTGATTATTCTCAGAGGACTTACGCATTTGCGTAAATCCTGTAGATTAAAAATTATCTGGAGACATATCAGACATACCACCTTCACTATCACGTTTAGAACCTAGTAACTCTAGTTGTTCTACATGAATAATTGGACTAGAACGATTGACTCCGGTTTGGCGATCGCTCCAGGAATCAAATTTCAAAGAACCTTTAACGGCTATCTGTTTGCCTTTGCGAACATAATTGCCAGCTATTTCCGCAGTTTTTCCCCATAATTCTAAGTTAAACCAGTCTGTGTGATCTCCTTCACGGGTACGACGATTGACTGCCAGAGTTAATCTGCATTTAACCTTACCCGAGTCGAAAAACCTCATTTCTGGGTCGCCGCCTACACGACCAATCAGGGTGACAACATTAATGCTCATAGATTTTACTTTTGATACATTTGTATTTTATGATTCATAATACAGCAGTTTCCGAGATTATGAGATGATCTGGTACAGATATTAATCATAAAAATCTTGTGGTGCGGGCATCTTGCCCGCTAAAAGTGTACCCTATCATTCGCTGAAATCCGCTGTATATTAACCATAATAACTAAACCTCGTCCGAGTTGAAAACTGGAGTTTTTCCAGCCTGAAACAGGGAACAGGGAAGAGTAGAGCATTTGGGAACTAATAGCGATCGTAGAAAATCCTTGTCTAATTAGGTATACAATCATTTGTATTGATCTGCGTTTAATTCTGACTTCTTGTACCTCACTTGAATGGAAATTGCGATCACAAAAAACTGTGGGTTTCAAACTAGATGGGGTTTAATTGTAAAATTATTGAGAATCTGTTACAATTTTGATAATTAATTCTATCAAAACATTCAAAAAATAATTGGCGTTAAAAAAGTTATCCGGTTGTACCGAGTGATATTCAAAAAATAGAAGACAACAGTCCTGAAACTAAAATCAAGATTGACAAAAACTAGATAAAAAAATAGTCTAGTTTACTAGAATCAGGCAAGCAAACAAACATCATGTAATCCGTCATTATTAACTCTTATCTTGATAGTCACAATTAGCATAAATAGGGGGAACACAGACGCGTGGGTCTTTTCAGGAATTTTCGTCCATCATGGGATATGGGTATCGACCTCGGTACAGCCAATACCCTAGTTTATGTATCAGGTAAAGGAATTGTCCTGCAAGAACCTTCCGTAGTTGCCATTGATCAAAATCTCAAAGTGGCGCTGGCAGTGGGAAAGGAAGCACAAAAAATGCTCGGTCGGACACCAGGGAATGTAGTAGCTTTGCGTCCCTTGCGTGACGGTGTGATCGCTGATTTTGATACAGCAGAATTGATGCTAAAAAGCTTTATTCAGAGGGTAAATGAAGGTAGATCCCTGATGTTACCTCGCATCGTAATTGGTATTCCTAGTGGTGTCACAGGAGTAGAAAGACGAGCCGTTATGGATGCAGCTACTCAAGCTGGTGCTAGAGAAGTATATTTGATTGATGAGCCAGTTGCGGCGGCCATTGGTGCTGGACTACCAGTTGCCGAACCCACTGGTAATATGATTATTGATATCGGAGGTGGAACAACAGAAGTAGCGGTATTAAGTCTGCAAGGGACAGTAATTAGCGAGTCAGTACGCATTGCAGGAGATGAACTAACAGAAGCAATTATTCATTATATGAAGAAAATTCATAATCTGGTAATTGGTGAACGTACTGCCGAGGACATTAAAATTAGGATTGGTTCAGCCTATCCCACCGAAGATGATAATGATAAAATCATGGAAGTACGTGGACTGCATTTGCTTTCTGGCTTACCCAGGACTGTCACCATCAAAGGTGCTGAAATTCGGGAAAGTATGGTAGAGCCACTCGCGGTCATTATAGAAGCAGTGAGACGCACACTAGAACGCACACCGCCAGAACTGGCAGCAGACATTATTGATCGTGGGATCATGTTAGCGGGCGGTGGCGCATTACTGAAAGGGCTGGATACTTTAATTAGTCATGAGACAGGTATTGTTACCCATATAGCAACAGATCCTCTATGCTGTGTAGTTTTGGGAACAGGTCGTGTATTAGAAAACTTCAAGGAGTTGGAGAGAGTATTCAGCGGACGTTCTCGCAATATGTAGCAAAAATCAGTTAGTTAAGAATACTGGATTCTGTATTTATACAAGAATCCCCGTCCCTCTATAGGGCGCAGGGCGTTTTCAAAGTCGGGGGTAAATTGCAAAATCATTTCCCCAAAACCCTTTTGCACAGGGAAATAGAACCTTTTTTTGTAATTTTTGATTAATTAATATCAAAAACAACCCCAAATATTGATGGTTAAAAGGTTTTAGCGATAGCTTCGCTCGCCGTAGGCATCGCAAATTTAGAGAATGAAAACGCCCTGCTATAGGGCGGGGAGCGTCAAGAACAACTAACTATGGAATCCTTCTTTTTTTTGATAAAAAGTATACAGGAGTATGGACAACTTCATGCAGCACTATCACAAGCACCACAGTGCGAAAACTTTACTAACGGAATTTTGGCATAGGAACACTAAAACGGGAGAAAGCCATATTCCTGGAACTTTTGAATAATTTACTTTTACAAAATTTATAGCAATATATAGGGATATCTGATGTTAACTGCAAAACGCTGGTGGGAACACAAGGGATTACAAATAGGATTATTAGCTCTAGTTTTAGGTGGTGCTTGGACAATCAGAGAAACAAAAGGTGCTTTATTGCGTGAAATGTATCAAGCAATAACCAGCCCCTTACAAATGTTGCAGTCAGGAACAATTCCTGAGCAAAGTATCCAGGATGCGAGATTTTTAGAATTACGAACCCGCATAGTTGATCTGGAAAGCCAAAATCAAAAATTAAAAAATTTACTGGGTTATACAGAGAAAGAAACTGTGCAGCAAAAGCCGATCATAGCACGGGTGGTGGGACGTAGCGCTGATAACTGGTGGCAACAAGTGATTTTAAATCGGGGGACAACATCGGGTATTCAAGAGGGTTCTATTGTTAAAGCTGATGGTGGATTAGTAGGTTTAGTAGAAAGTGTGACTAATAATACTAGTCTGGTATTGTTAGTTAGTGATTTGAAAAGTCAAGTGGGAGTGACTATTAGTCGGACTTCAGCTAAAGGGATTTTACGGGGTGATTCTTCTGCTCAAGGGGTTCTAGAGTTTTACGAAAAAGTCCCTAATGCCAGAGTAGGTGATTTAGTGTCCACATCTACTTATAGTCAGAAGTTTCCGGCAGGTTTAGCCATAGGTAGAATTAAATCTCTAGATTTAAAGAAACTCCCGGCTTCAATAGCGAGGGTAGAGTTATTTCCGCCAATTCGGTATTTAGACTGGGTAACTGTTTACCCTAAACCAGAGAAACAGGATTTGGAAACCCCAACCGTAACTAAATAATGTGGAATAATTGTTTTCCGTATCTACATTATATAGATCATGCTTCTAACTAAAGAAACCGTAAAATTACTGTAAA
>LJOT01000675.1 GCA_001672075.1 Anabaena sp. CRKS33 | reverse complement strand
TTGTTTGATGGCAATTTCAGCACCTTCTTTATTAAATAGATTTTGCCAATCTTCAGCAGTGACATTCTCATTTTCTAACCCTGCTATAATTACCCCCACCGCTTCCGGTTTGACTTGGGAACTGTGGATTAATTTCCTAATTGCTGGTTTGAGTGATGTTTCTAAATTCATTGATTTTGTGAATTAGCTTTTAGTAAATTTTTTTAGCCTGTCAGTCAATCAGTCAGACGGGGAATTAATTCCCCGCTACGGTGTGGACATAGTGAATTACAACAAAATCTCGTTTTTACCCCACCTTTTTGCAAAGGGAACAATCTCCTTCCAATACATCCGGGGGACTAGGTGGCGTAATTTAACTCTACTACCTCACGGATTGGTTTTGTTATTGACTGTTGGCTGTTTTTATTTCATAGTTTTTATATCATTTTTCAATTTTTTGTAAAGCTGAGAACTTTTTACATCATCAGTACCATTACTAGTATCATTCTTCTGTCCCAATGGCCATAAACATATCCCGAATATTTGCAGGTTACATGGATTGTTTTCATTCCCCTTATCTGCAATAATTTTTTTATATGTTACATTCTTTTTAATTTGATAATTATAAATTGCTGTCACCCATTGCTTTTGAGTCTTTAAATCTGTCGGTTCTTTACCAGGGTCTAAATCCTCGTATTTAAGTCCTGTACTTCCTGTGAAACCTTCTAACATTTCTAGGAATTGTTTTTTTATATCTTCTTTTGTTGTTTTTACTGCTCCTGGATTTTGGTTTGTTTTTTCATTAACAATATCATCCACAACCGCTGGAATTAATTG
>LJOT01000100.1 GCA_001672075.1 Anabaena sp. CRKS33 | reverse complement strand
TTTTATCAGTAGATGTTTCCCAAGGCAATACTACCGCCAGTCAATGGTTAGAAAGAGGAAATCAACTGTGGCGGTTACGTCGTTATCCAGAAGCAATACGGGCTTTTGACGCAGCAATTAAGCAAAAACCAAAGTTTATTCACCTGGCTTATTTTGGTAAGGGTTTGGCATTAGCTTGGAGTAAAAAACGTCCAGAGGCTATAACTGCATTACAGCAAGCGGTGCAGTCTCAACCTGATTTTGTTCCTGCTTGGTATGGTTTAAGTATAGGTTATAGAGAATCAAACCAACTGGATAAAGCCTTAGCAGCTATAAATAAAGCCATTCAACTCCAGCCTAATAATCCCAATGTGTATGCTCAAAAGTCGGCAGTTTTATTTAGTTTAAAAAGATATAGAGAAGCAGCAGCAGCGATAAATAAAGCCATTGAACTTAGTCCCCGTGCAGCATTTTACCTCGTACGGGCAGGTGCCCGTTTGCAATTAGGAAATACGCAAGGAGCAATAGATGATTCTAACCAAGCTATCAAGATTAATCCTAACTTTGCTGAAGCCTACGTCGTACGGGGAGGTGCCCGTTTGCAATTAGGAAATACGCAAGGAGCAATAGATGATTCTAACCAAGCTATCAAGATTAATCCTAACTTAGCCCTAGCCTACGTCGTACGGGGAGGTGCCCGTTTGCAATTAGGAAATACGCAAGGAGCAATAGATGATTCTAACCAAGCTATCAAGATTAATCCTAACTTTGCCGAAGCCTACGTCGTACGGGCAGGTGCCCGTTTGCAATTAGGAGATAAGCCAGGAGCAATAGCAGATTACAACCTAGCTCTCAAGTTTAATCCTAACGATGCCGATGCCTACAACAACCGGGGAAATGTCCGTAATAAATTAGGAGATAAGCAAGGAGCAATAGATGATTACAACCAAGCTATCAAGATTAATCCTAACTATGCCGAAGCTTACGGCAACCGCGCATATGTTTATTATCAACTTGGTGACAAACAAAAAGCCAGAGAAGACCTGCAACGAGCAGCGCAATTGTTCAAGGCTCAAGGCAATACTGCTGCTTATGAAAAAATAATGGGTTTATTAAAAGAGTTGTAGGGAGTTTTTTCCTTCGTTCCCTGGCTCTGCTGGGGAATGCTCACAGGAGGCTCTCGATGACAACAATAATATTTTGTCTGAATCAGGATGTCCAGGATTTAAGGATTAACAGGATGTGATTGTGAGATTTTTGGTTTGTTGTTGCGTTTTTGGGTGAGATAAACAGGCCAGCAGAATTGATTGTATAAAAAATTTGGATTTGATGTAGGGGTAGCGCCCCCGTGCCTACCGGTGTTTTTGGGGCAATTACGGGGGGTTTGCCCCTACGGAATTTTGTCAGAATCAGGATATACAGGATTTCAGGATTAACAGGATGTGATTGTGAGATTTTCCCTCGTTCCCTGGCTCTGCTGGGGAATGCTCACAGGAGGCTCGGCCTCCACTATATTTCCCTCGTCTCTGCCGGGGAATGCCCACAGAAGGCTCGGCCTCCATTATATTTTCCTCGTCCCTGCCAAGGAGTTTAATTATGTTTAATAATGGTTGGGTTGATGAGTTTTTGGGAATATTTGATATCTATTTTTATATGATCCTGTTAATAACCTGACTATATATGGCGACACAGATTCCCATTATAATTTGATGATAGACTAAATTCAGAAATTTGTCAAGGGGTAGTTAAGGATAATTTTGACAATATTGAGATAATGCAAATTCTGTACATCCTGATTCTGACAATTAATATGTTAAAATAACAGTAAATACCCATCCTGTACATCCTTAAATCCTGGATATCCTGATTCTGACAAAAGAATTTTTTGGGTATTGTTAGGAGTGTTTTAATTTGATTTTAGATTTCTAATTTAATGGATATTAATCAACAAAAGGAACAATTTAGCATCACATACATTAGAGCGATCAGAGATTTGCCATGAAAGTTACTATCAAAGATAGTCAAATACTCACAACAGTTCAACCTGATATTATCCAGACACATCTGCAAGCTACAGGATGGCAAGAAACAGGAAGAATTTATAATGATGCTGGGGCAATTTGGCGATTAAAAAAAGACACCGCAGATGGATATGAAATTTTGCTACCTCTCCAACATAATTTAGGAGATTATGCTGAACGAATTAGCGATATTTTGAAAACATTAGAGATAGTAGAAAATAGGGATCAATTTGATATTTTAAGCGAATTTATCACCAATTATCCTAACTTTACTGTTCAAGGTGTTGTCATGCAAATCGCCACTCCAGAAATTGATAAACTGAGAGGAGAAATTACATTATTAGGTGCAGTGTTTGAGAAATTAAAAGAAATTAAAACAGTTTTAAATAATCAGGATTATATCTTAGCTATTAAAGCTTATCAAGAAAGGTTGCAAATTCACTGTATAGGTGATTTAGTCAAAGAAGATAATCATTTTATTCTCAACAATCCGCAAAATTTACAAATTAATGGATGACTGTTAATGATGTAGTTAATTACAGCAGTTTCCGATATTATGAAGTACAGATATTAATAATAAAAATCTTGTGGTGCGGGCATCTTGCCCGCACAAGGTTTACCTCACTCAAGCTGAACTTGCTGTAAAATTTTGTCTGATAGCGAAGCGTGGCGTAGCCATATCAGGATACCCAGGATTTAAGGATTAACACGATATTTAATTGTAATTGAATGATAAGATTTTGATAATTTTCTATTATTCTCACAGTTACTTTCTTCTTTGCGTCTTTGTCCCTTGGCGACTTTGCACGAAACACAACACACAGGAACACACGAAGAGAATATTATTTTTATCCTGAAAATCCTCAAATCCTGGATATCCTGATTCAGACAATTTTAATTTATGCTATTGTAGAAGTAGACTCGGCCAATATAATGCTCTAGAAAGCTGCCAATTACCACATCCCACGTAAAAACACAAATATATTTCTGTATAATTTAAAAAACAACGACTTTGCATTAAACTATTAGAAAAGTGCAGTCAAAGTGGTGATATGGCAATTCAGTCAACAGCAGAAAGTTTATTTCAAACTGCTTATGAAAGTCGTTACACTTGGGATGAGAATTTTCCTGGTTATGCTGCCAATGTGCAACTGCTACAGGAAGGTGAGGTTTATACTGGTAAGATTCAGATTGACCCCAGCCTGAATATACAAGTTACAGAAGTCGCAGATCAACAAATAGCAGCAGGAATTGATATTCAGTTACAGGAAGTAGTTACCCGCTGTCAAAAAACCAGTTTTTTAGATTCCTATGGTCAACATGAGTTTATTTTAGGTGAAACGGTAGAAAATGATGGGGTAATGGTTTTTGTCAAGGGTGGAAATACTGATTCTCACTATCAAATCCGTAACCAAAAAATATATCAAGAGGTTCGGGTTATGGGTCGTATGGCCTTGGAGATGAATTATGATGATTTTCTAGCTACAGACTGCGGTTATATCCCTTCTGCTTATCATGTGGTTTTTCGTAATTCGCACACAGGTGATGTTAATAGCATTCTCAAATTTACGGATACATATCAAAAGTTTGGTGATTATTACATTTTGACAAAGCAGATAGTGTCAGAGTATGAAGACGGGAAAACTGAAACTCCGCAATCAATTACTGAGTTTGTTTATTCTCATATTCAGCTACTAGAATAGGGAACAGGCAAGGAGTAGGGGAGAAAAATATAACAACTGACAACTGACAACTGACCAATTATCCATTCCCAGCCTAAACTAGATCATTAGCAACTCGGATAATTACCAATTTATCAAGAAGTAGGACAGGAACAATGGAATTAACGCTAGAAAATGTAGAAACCGTACTAGATGAAATGCGCCCTTATCTCATCTCTGATGGTGGTAACGTGGAAATTGTCGAATTAGATGGACCAATTGTTAAACTCCGGTTACAGGGTGCTTGTGGTTCTTGTCCCAGTTCGACTATGACTTTGAGAATGGGTATTGAACGTCGTCTCAAGGAACAAATTCCCGAAATCTCTGAAGTAGAACAAGTTTTCTAAATTACTGGTAATGGGTAATGGGTAATGGGTAATGGGTAAGATATCCCTATTCCCTATTCCCTGTTCCCTGTTCCCTGTTCCCTATTCCCTATTCCCTATTCCCTATTTTCAACACTATGTCTCATCCTTTGCACGTTGCATTTATCTGGCACCAACATCAACCATTGTACAAGTCTCCTGAAAATGACAGTTCTCTGGTGACTAGTCAACAGTATCGCTTGCCTTGGGTCCGGTTACATGGAACTAAGGATTATTTGGATTTAGTATTATTGTTAGAAAAGTATCCTAAGTTGCACCAAACGGTAAATTTAGTACCTTCGTTAATATTACAACTGGAGGATTATGTTGCGGGTACGGCTTTTGACCCCTATTTAACTGCTAGTTTGACTGCGGTGGAACAGTTGACCCGTGAACAAAAAGAGTTTATTATTCAACATTTCTTTGATGCTAACCATCATACCTTAATTGATCCCCATCCTCGTTATGCCCAGTTATATTACCAAAGACAGGAACAGGGACAGCAATGGTGTTTAGCAAATTGGCAATTGTCAGATTATGGTGATTTATTAGCTTGGCATAATTTGGCTTGGATTGATCCTTTGTTTTGGCATGACCCCGAAATTGCTGCTTGGTTAGAACAGGGACGTAATTTTAGTTTAGGCGATCGCCAGCGCATTTATTCCAAACAGCGGCAAATTCTCAGTCAAATTATTCCCCAACATCGGAAAATGCAGAAAAGTGGTCAACTAGAAGTTACCACTACTCCCTATACTCATCCAATTCTGCCTTTATTAGCTGATACCAATGCTGGACGGGTAGCAGTGCCGCAAATGACATTACCTAAACAGAGGTTTCAGTGGGTGGAAGATATTCCTCGACATTTACAAAAATCCTGGGATTTATATATAGATAGGTTTGGACAAGATCCTAGAGGTTTGTGGCCTTCGGAACAGTCCGTTAGTCCAGAAATTTTACCGTATATTATTAAACAAGGTTTTAAATGGATTTGTTCAGACGAAGCGGTTTTAGGCTGGTCATTAAAACACTTTTTTCATCGCAATGCTGCGGGAAATGTACAGCAACCGCAATTGCTTTATCGTCCCTATCGTCTGCAAACTGCTGCTGGTGATGTATCTATAGTTTTTCGGGATCATAGGTTATCGGATTTAATTGGTTTTACTTATGGATCTATGCCGGCGAAAAAAGCAGCAGCGGATTTAATTGGACATTTGCAAGCGATCGCTAAACAACAAAAAGAAAGTGACGATGATCAACCCTGGTTAGTTACAATTGCTTTAGACGGGGAAAATTGTTGGGAATTTTATCCCCATGACGGTAAAGACTTCCTAGAAACACTATACGAAAGTTTGAGTCATGAACCCCACATCAAACTTGTCACTGTTTCGGAATTTATTGACCAGTTCCCTCCCACCGCAACCATAAAAAGTGAACAACTCCATAGCGGTTCTTGGGTAGATGGCAATTTTACCACATGGATAGGAGACCCGGTTAAAAACCGCGCTTGGGACTATCTCACCGCAGCCAGACAAGTATTAGCAAATCACCCGGAAGCTACAGAAGAGAACAACCCCGCAGCCTGGGAAGCCTTATATGCTGCTGAAGGTTCAGATTGGTTTTGGTGGTTTGGAGAAGGCCATTCTTCTAATCAAGATGCTATTTTTGACCAATTATTTCGGGAACATCTGCACGGTATTTACAAAGCCTTAAATGAACCCGTACCACCATATTTGTACAGTCCCCTAGAAATCCATGAAGCGCGTTTAGACCACAAACCAGAGGGATTTATCCATCCTAACATAGATGGTAAGGGTGATGAGCAAGATTGGGATAGAGCCGGACGGATAGAAGTGGGTGGTGCGAGGGGAACAATGCACAACAGTAGCACCGTTCAGCGCCTTTGGTATGGTGTAGACCATTTAAACTTTTACGTGCGGGTAGATTTTAAAACTGGTGCTGTTCCTGATCAGGACATATCACCAGATTTACACCTATTCTGGTATTATCCTGAGCGGACAATGGTGAATAGTTCTATACCTCTAGCTGAAGTACCAGATACAGCACCCTTGAATTATCTATTTCACCATCACTTAGAAGTGAATTTACTGAGTCAGTCTGTGCAATTTCGAGCAGCAGGAGACAATCATTTATGGTATCCCCGTGCTACTCGCGCTCAAGTTGCTTTAGATTCTTGTCTAGAAATAGCCATACCTTGGGCTGATTTGCAAGTTCCTCCCGATTATCCTCTACGGTTAATTTTGGTGTTATCTGATGATGGTTGTTTTTCTAGTTATGTGCCGGAAAATGGTTTGATTCCTATTGATGTTCCTTAGTGGTAATTCCCGATTTTTATCGGGAATTCTGGTTTTTGTTTCGTGCAGATTCCCTCCAGTCGCGGAGGAAAATTAAAATCAAATTGGTGGTGGGGATTTGAACGGGATGATTTATAATAATGATTATCATTTTGGTTAATCTTCTATGTCGTCTCAAAGCTTGCTTAAACGTCCCCGTCGTCTGCGTCGTACTGAAAATCTCCGGAGCATGGTACGGGAAACAATTTTAACTGTGGATGATCTGATCTATCCCGTGTTTGTCATGGAGGGGGAAGGGGAAAAGGTAGAGATATCTTCTATGCCCGGTTGTTATCGTTTTTCTCTGGATTTACTCCTGAAAGAAATTGCCGAAGTGTCACAATTGGGAATTAATGCTGTAGCAATTTTCCCGGTAATTCCAGAAAAAGACAAAGATGAAACAGGTTCGGAAAGTTACAACCAGCAGGGATTGGTACAGGAAACGATTAAAGCTATTAAAAAGCTAGTCCCGGAAATAATTGTCATTACTGATGTTGCTCTTGATCCTTTTACTACCCATGGTCATGATGGTTTAGTAGATGAAAATGGAATTATTCTCAATGACCCGACTATAGAAGTTTTGGTGAAAATGGCACTTTCTCAAGCAGAAGCAGGAACTGATTTTGTTGCCCCTTCGGATATGATGGATGGTAGAATTGGGGCAATTCGCCAGGCTTTAGACGCTGAAGGTTATATAAATGTGGGGATTTTAGCGTACTCGGCTAAATATGCTTCTGCCTATTATGGACCATTTCGAGATGCTTTAGATTCCGCGCCCAAATTTGGTGACAAAAAAACCTATCAAATGGACCTGGCTAACGCTAAAGAGGCTTTAAAAGAAGTTAAACTTGATATTGCTGAGGGTGCGGATATTATCATGGTGAAACCAGCTTTGGCGTATTTAGACATTATATGCCAAGTAAAATCAGCCACAAATTTACCAGTTGCAGCTTATAATGTTAGTGGTGAATATGCAATGATTAAAGCGGCCGCTCAAAAGGGTTGGGTTGATGAGAAAAAGGTGATTTTAGAGACTTTAACCAGTATGAAACGGGCCGGTGCTGATTTAATTTTAACTTATTTTGCCAAAGAAGTGGCTTTGATGTTGAGTTAAGGTTCTATTCAGGAAGTGGTAAAGATTTTTTGCCAAATAAATGACAAAATCATTTACATTCAGACTTTTTTTGTGTTAACTTGATAACGGTTATCATTTTTGTTAGCTATGGTCAGTTCATTAACCCAGTCTCAAAATAGTTTAAAACCGCATAAGTCTGATAAACTTACACGAATTCGTCACAGTTGCGCCCATATCATGGCCATGTCCGTACAACGGATATTTCCAGGCACTAAGATAGCAATTGGTCCTGTCACAGACACTGGATTTTACTATGATTTTGATTGTCCAGTTAGTATCACCCCTGATGATTTAGGAAAAATTGAAATCGAGATGAAAGGGATCATAAAAGCGAATTTACCTATTATCCGTGAAGAGGTAGAAAGAGCAGAAATTCGTGGTGAGATTGTGGAGTTAAATGAACCCTACAAGCTAGAAATCTTAGAACATATACCCGCATCAGAAATTATTACCCGCTACTTGATTGGTACTCCTGAAACTGGTAATTCAGAAGCTTCATTATTTGCCACAGAGATTCAATTAGGGAATCAATATTGGTGGGACTTATGTGCCGGTCCACATATTGATTTTACTGGTGAAATTGATGCTGATGCTTTTAAATTGTTAAATGTCGCTGGTGCTTATTGGCAAGGTGATGAAACTAAACCTCAGCTACAACGAATTTATGGTACAGCTTGGCAAACAAAAGTAGAATTAGAGGCTTTTATCCAACAAACAGAAGCAGCTTTGCTTCGAGATCATAGAAAATTGGGTCAGGAACTCAACTTATTTAGTATTCAAGAAGCAGCGGGTGGTGGTTTAGTATTTTGGCATCCCAAAGGGGCAACTACGCGCTATATAATTGAAGATTATTGGCGTAAAGCTCATCTTGAATCTGGTTATCAACTACTGTATACACCTCATATAGCCAATCTTGATTTATGGAAAACATCGGGTCATTTTGACTTTTATCAAGAAAGTATGTTTGACTCCATAGATGTGGAAAATCAGGCTTATCAGATTAAGCCCATGAATTGCCCTTTTCATGTTCTCACTTATAAAAATAAACTCCATTCCTATCGAGAATTACCATTAAGATGGGCAGAATTAGGGACAGTTTATCGTTATGAACGGTCTGGGTCACTACATGGGTTAATGAGAGTGAGGGGATTTACTCAAGATGACGCTCATATTTTTTGTTTACCTGACCAAATTGCTGATGAAATTTTAGGAGTTTTAGAACTCACAGAACGGATTTTATCAGACTTTGGTTTTAAACAATATGAGGTCAATCTTTCTACCCGTCCTCATAAGTTTGTAGGAACTGATCATGTATGGGAATTAGCCACCACAGCCCTAGAACAAGCTTTAAATACCAAAGGTTGGAATTATGCTGTAGATGCTGGTGGTGGGGCTTTCTATGGACCCAAAATAGATATTAAAATTCAAGATGCTATTGGTCGTATGTGGCAGTGTTCAACTATTCAGGTAGATTTTAATTTGCCAGAAAGATTTGACATGGAATATATTGCCAGTGATGGTAGTCGTCAAAGACCAATCATGATTCATCGGGCTATTTTTGGATCTTTAGAACGCTTTTTTGGTATTTTAATCGAGAATTATGCAGGTGATTTTCCTTTATGGTTAGCACCAGTACAAGTGCGATTGTTGCCTGTAAGTGATGATTTCCGAGAATATGCAAAATCAGTTGCCACCAATTTCAAAAAAAATGGCTTTCGGGTAGAATTAGATAGCAGCGGTGAGCGTTTGGGTAAGCAAATTCGGGTAGCGGAATTAGAAAAAATTCCTGTTGTTATTGTTATTGGTAAGCAGGAGGTCAAAAACCAAACTTTGAGTGTCAGAACCAGACAGAATGGAGATTTAGGGGTGATGAGTTTCAATGAAATTGTTTCTTATCTCCAAACAGTACAAAGTCAGCATTAAAACAGTTAGCATTATCTGATTAACTAAGATCCAGAAGGTAAAAAACTTTTGACATGAATACAATCACTCTAAATACAACAAATACAATTCCTGAAATACCCAAACGCGGAATGCCAGTAACTATAATTACAGGGTTTCTAGGAAGTGGTAAAACTACGCTTTTAAATCAGATTCTTCAGAACAAACAAGATTTAAAAGTCGCTGTCCTCGTCAATGAGTTTGGTGATATTAACATTGATAGTCAATTACTAATTTCTGTAGATGAAGATATGATGGAACTTAGTAATGGCTGTATATGTTGTACAATTAATGATGGTTTAGTTGATGCGGTTTATCGAGTTCTAGAAAGAGAAGATTGCATTGATTATCTAGTTATTGAAACTACAGGTGTTGCTGATCCTTTACCAATCATTTTAACTTTTCTGGGAACAGAATTGAGGGATTTAACTAACCTAGATTCAATTATTACAGTGGTAGATGCTGAAGCCTTTGATGAAAAACATTTTGATAGTGAAGCAGCTTTAAAACAGATTACCTATGGAGATATTATTCTCCTCAATAAAATAGACCTTGTGAAGCCAGAAAAAATACAAGAATTAGAAGATTTTATCCATGATGTCAAAAGGGGAGCGAAAATTTTACATACTCAATATGGTGAAGTTGCTTTACCATTGATTTTAGATGTGAGTTTAACACCAATAAATAAGTATATTGTCATTGATGATGAAGATCGTCATAAACATGACCATAAACATGAACATGACCATAAACATGACCATGACCATAAACATGAACATGACCATAAACATGAACATCATCATCATCACTCCGATCATTTAGATAATGATGGGTTTGTTTCAATTTCTTTCCAAAGTAATAAACCATTTGATGTCCATAAATTTGAGGATTTTTTGACTGAAGAAATCCCGAAAAATGTATTTCGTGCTAAAGGAATTTTATGGTTTAGTGATAGTGAGTTGCGTCATATCTTTCAACTGAGTGGACCTCGTTACACTTTGCACGCTGACGAATGGCCTAATCAACCTAAAAATCAGGTAGTTTTTATTGGTAGAAAATTGGAGGCTAGTGAGATTCATGCAAAACTTAACAAATGTTTGTTATAGTTAGTTTAAAAGTCTTCATTAATTCTCAAATTCATCAAATCAAATTTAGTTAATAGCTATTTATAAATATAGTTTATAAATGAAACTATTAACTTTGCTCATAAATCATCCCCATTAACCTAAAAACATGACTTTATCTATTCGTCCAGAGCTAAATTCTACTGCTGACATTTCATCCTTATATCGGCAAGAATTACCAACTGTAACAGAAGCTGATATGAGACAAGCTGTACGCACTTTGTTGATTGGATTGGGAGAAAATCCTGACAGAGAAGGGTTAAAAGATACTCCCAAAAGAGTTGTTAAAGCTTTAAAGTTTCTGACGAATGGATATCATGAATCTTTGGATGAACTATTAAATGGAGCAGTTTTCACCGAAGATGCTAATGAAATGGTTTTAGTCCGGGATATTGATCTTTTTAGCTCCTGTGAACACCACATATTACCGATTATTGGTCGCGCTCATGTCGCTTATATTCCTAATGGTAAAGTCATTGGTTTATCAAAAATTGCTCGCATTTGTGAAATGTATGCTCGACGTTTACAAGTACAAGAACGGTTGACTTTACAAATTGCTGATGCAGTGCAAGGTTTACTCAAACCTAAAGGGGTTGCAGTGGTCATTGAAGCAACTCATATGTGTATGGTGATGAGAGGAGTACAAAAACCAGGTTCTTGGACTGTTACCAGCGCCATGCGTGGTGTCTTTTCCGAAGACGCATCCACTCGTGAAGAGTTTATGAATTTGATTCGACACAATCCTAACTTTTACTAAAGGCCTTTTTTGAGATAAATTTGGTTGGTATTATGTAGAGATAAGATATATCTGTCTCTACATTATGAATTATCAATCCTGAATTTATTAGAGATAAAAAGAAAAATATTTGACCGTAGATAAACGCAAATAATGAGAGATAAATGATTAAGATAAAATTCGATTTAGCCAATACTACTGAAATGATTGGAAATTTGAAATTTAATGAGCAGGGCTTAATTCCGGCCATAGCTCAAGATTACTACGATGGTACTGTTTTAATGATGGCTTGGATGAATGCAGAATCAATTGTCAAAACCCTAGCTACCGGTGAAGTTCATTATTGGAGTCGTTCTCGTTCCCAATTATGGCATAAAGGAGCAACATCTGGACATATTCAAAAGCTAAAGGAGCTTTTTTATGACTGTGATGGTGATACAATTCTTGTGAAGATTGACCAAGTTGGTGATCAAGCCTGTCATACTGGAGCAAGAAGTTGTTTTTTTAATTCTGTGGAAATTTTGTCAAACTATACATAATTTTTATTATTAGTTTACCCATGAATACGCCAATGATTACTGTTGTGGCTGGATTATTTGGATCTGGCAAAACTACCTGGATTTGTCAAGAGATTCGAGAGATTATATCTTCTGAAAAAGTAATTTATTTTAGTCTAGGAACGGGTAATATTCCCATTGATCAAACTAAAATAGCTACCGAATTTCCTGATTTAAAAATATTTATTGACGGTCAAGAAATTGAATTTATTGATCATCTCCCTACCGCAGATAGTGTTTATATCGAATTAGGTTCTTATCTAGAGTTAACGGCTATATCAAAACTCTTAGGTAATTTAAATTACCGCGCCGTGGCAATTATCCCTCCCGATTTGAAAAACTCTGAATATAATCATTGGACAAAGGAAATTATATATGGTGCGCCAGTTCCAAGTATAATTATAGAAAATCTATGGCGAGTAGAAACTACAGGTCAAGTTATGGATGAAAATAGTTTGGAGGAATTTTGGTATGAAATAACTCATGGCGCTTATGGTATTGTTACTCGCGCTAAGGCAATTTTTGATGTTAATGACGGACGTTCCCTTTACTGTGATTTTGTTTCTGGTGTTCCCCAAATAGACTTTTTAGAATTAAATTTACCACGACATTTACAAGGAAGACCTCAAAGATTTAGTGGGATAGAAATAGTAGGACAAAATCTAGCTGAAACAGCCTTAAAAGAAACATTATTAGATTGCTTTTTATCTGAATCATTGATTTTCCAATATCAACAACAGGTACAACAAATTTTACGAGCAGGTCAAGAAGTATGAAAATAGCCGTTATGTCATGTATTCATGGTAATTATGAAGCTTTAGATGCTGTACTATCAGATATTGACCAGCAAAAAGCTGAAAAAATCTTTTGTGTTGGTGATTTAGTGGGATATGGACCGCACCCAAATGCTGTAATTAATCAAATTCGCTCTTTAGATATTCCTACCTGCGCTGGTTGTTGGGATGAAGATGTTGTGGAGGGATTAAACGCTTGTGATTGTAGTTATCCTTCAGTATTAGCAGAAAAAAGAGGAATTAAAGCTCACCAATGGACAAATCAGGAAATTAACCCAGAAAATCGGGAATTTTTAGCTAATTTACCCTATAGTCTACAATGGCAAAATTTGGCCTTTGTTCACGGTAGTCCCCATAGTAACCATGAATATTTATTACCAGAACTTGATGCTTTTGTGGCTTTAGAACGGGTACTTTCTACGGATGCAGATGTGCTATTTTGTGGACATACTCACGTTCCCTATGCTCGTGATCTTCATGCTGGTGAGTTACAAATCGAAGTTGACGCTCAAGGAGAATCACGTAAAATAAATTTTTTATCTCCTGTGAAAAAGATTGTTAATGTAGGTTCTGTGGGAGAACCACGTCATGGACGACCAAATGCAACTTATGTAATTTACGAAACCGATAATCAAGCGGTGACTTTACGAGAAGTTACTTATGATTATCAAAAAACCTGTGCAGCAATTATCCAAAAAGGATTACCAGAAATTTTTGCTTGGCGCTTGGCTCATGGCTTAGAATATGCAGAACGCGCAGATGATCCAACTCATGTTTGTACCAGATAAAATCTAAAATCTAAAATCTAAAATTGATTATGTGGGCGATTTTGAGTGGAATTGAGGGAAATTTGTCGGCCTATGAGGCTGTAATGGCTGATATTAAACGTCAAAGCCGTTATATAGAGGCATTATACATTATCGGTGATTTAGTCGGTCCAACACAGGAATCTGAAGAGTTGGTACAAAGAGTCAAATCACTGCGACGGGGTGAATTAGCACCGATGATTTGTAAAGGATGGTGGGAAGAACAATGTTTAATTTTACATGGTTTAGGACCAACCGCAGACGCACCAGAATTGATAGCAAAATATGGAGGTGAGACTGTACAAAGATTGTGGGATTGTGTTTCTCATCAAACAGTACAATGGTTGCGATCGCTCGATTTTGGTTTTTTTGAGTTAGATTGTTTATTAATCCATGGTTCAACCGTGGGTGTGAGTGAAGAACTTAATCCCCAAACTCCTCCTATACAAATGTTAGATAGACTATCACGGATGCAAGCGAATAACCTCTTTTGCGGTCGTTCTGGTTTAACCTTCCAATACAAATTACAAGGGGGTTCTATCAACAGTAAAATTACCACTCTAGATAGTCAATTTTCCCCAGAAATAGTCACCACCAGTTCCCGTCAAGTAGTTGGGGTAGGAAATGTGGGACGAACCCCAGGAGAAGCTAC
>LJOT01000388.1 GCA_001672075.1 Anabaena sp. CRKS33 | reverse complement strand
TGAATTAAATACCTTTTTTGTAGAGATTCTAAGCCATTAATAAAATTAGTAGAAGATAATTCTAAGGTAATTTTTAGATATTCTCTGGATACAGGTTGATTACATTTACTCAATGCTAAAATAATTTGTTGTTCAATGGGTGATATATTATTAAATATTTGACTAAATAAACATTGCATTTCTTGAGTAATTACTAATTCATTTTCTGCTAAAAATTCACTAACTTTACCATTAAAAATCTTTTTAATTGAGATGGTAATAGTTTTTAGAAACAATGGATGACCTGTATATAATATCATTAAATTTAACCAAGTATCTTCATCTTTTAATCCGGTATTTTTGAGAATATCTATATTTTCTAGTCCTGATAATTCTAAAGACTTAATAGGATATAATTCTTCATCTAAAGATTCCATTTCTGGACATTGTTCTTGACTGATTAAGATTACATGACTTTGATGTTGGGTTTCTGTAATCATTTTGAATAGGGTTTGATAGTCTTGATATTCTGGTTGATATTTTCCCGCGAATTGATGAGGAGTAAAGATATTTTGTACATCATCAAGAATAATTAAGCATTTTTTATTTGTGAGAATATCAAATAATTGTTTTAATTTATCATTGATAGTTGCTTTGGGTTCTTGTTGACAAGTATTTAATAAGTCGTTAATTAGTAAATTTAGGGATTTGGGAAATTTTAAACTTCTCCAAATAATAATTTCAAACTTTTGTTGATGTAAGTCTATAAATCTTTTAACGAGGGTGGTTTTACCAATACCGGATAATCCTAAGATTGAGATTAAATTAGTAGTTTGGTTTAATATCCAATTAAATAAAGTATCAATTTCGGAAATGCGATCGCAAAAACGATTAATTTTAGGAGCAATAGTTAAATCATAATAGAGTTGATTCTTAATACCTTGTTTTGTATTTTTAGAAGATTCATTATTATCATTATGACAATAATTTATCTGATTATTACCAAAATTATAAAACTGAGAATTATTTATGACTCTTTCTATAGTCCAACAAAAATTATGCTTATTAACATCTTCTCCTAAAGATTCCGACAAAATTTGCCATAGTTTATGTCCAACACTTCTAACGCGACTTTCGCTGCGATGACATTCATCCGCTATTGTCTCATAAGTTTTTCCATCATAAACTCCTGTAATTACAGTTTTTTGCAGATCATCTAAACGTTTTCCTGTCTTATTTAAGATCAATTGATCAGCAAATTGTAAAATTTCTGCAACATCCATAAAATCAGGTCATGATAAGGTTCTCAGCAATTATAGCGTATTCTTACGCATCATTGTAAGCTATTTTAATACATTTTTTTAATAGTTCGTTACAAAACACAGTCTTAAATAGTCTTTTGGATGATAAGAAAAGATGATACATATAACCTGTGGTCAAAAATTAAAAATTTGCTGTATTGATACTTAGAGGCAATTTATGCTACCAACTTATAATGTAGTTATTTTGGGTCCATCTGGTTCAGGTAAAACTGTGTTTTTAGGAAGTATGTATCATAAACTCTCAACACAAGGAGAATCAGGATTTTTTTTAGCGGTAGATAATGCTGAACGAACAATTTTGAATCAGATTTATACAGAAGTTGCTACTGAGGAAACATGGCCAGAACCAACACAAATTATAAATATATCTAATTGGACATTTACTTGTAAAATACAGACTCCGAAAGGTACTTATTCAGCTTGTCAATTTCAGTATACAGATTATGCAGGTGAAATACTAACAGATCACAAAGATGATCCTACATATATTGAAAAATTTAATGAAACAATAAAAAATGCAGATGTTTTATTAGGTTTAATAGATGGTTCGCGGTTACTTTCATATATCAAGGGTGAAAGGTCAGGTACAAAATGGGTAGTTAGAGACTTAGCAAATGTATTAGATTTAATGCAAAATACAGATAAATCTATTCATTTTATTATTAGTAAATGGGATTTAATAGAAGATAAATACACCCTAGAAGAAGTTAGAAATCATTTGCTAGAAATAGAGCAATTCCGCAATATTATTATGACTCGCAGTAATAACAGTGATATTAATAATGAAAATAATAGAAATGATGATAGTAAAGGTGTTGTTCGATTAATTCCTGTTAGTTCAGTTGGTAAAGGTTTTGCAGAACAACAAAGCGATGGTAGCATGAGAAAAACAGGAAAACTACCTAAACCTTATAATATTGAATTACCTATAGCTTGTATTCTACCTGATAAGCTAAAAGAAGAGTTTAAAAAAATAATTAATGAGCAAACTAAAAAATCTCAACAACAAATTCAAGAAGTTAAAGCTAATTTAACTTTATGGGATAAACTCAAAAAATATTTTGGTACAACTGCTAAAACAATATTGGAAATAGTAGCACCCAAATTACCTCCCCAATTTCAATTTTCCAAGGAAATACTTACAGATATTATTGATTTTATTAATCAAGAATTGCAAACATCTGTATACAATAAAGAAGCCGCAGCTAAAGAAAGAACAGAACAATTAAAAGCTAAAAAAGCAGAGGCTTTAGCAAAAATTGAAGGTGAAAAAACTGCTTTAGACTACTCTATTCGTTGTTTCTTGTTGCTTGTAAATAAATTAGAATATGAACACCCCTATTCTAAGTTAACCAATTAAATTAACTAGTTTAAAGAGAGTAAGTTATGACAACAGATATCATAGAAAAAATAGAGGGTTGGGTTTTCCTGGTTAGTCGTAGTCAAAATCTGGGATTTACAACAATAGTTGCTCCTGATTTTATGTGTGATGCTAGGGTATCTAGTTTACTTGCGTTTGTTGTAGGAGGAAAGATAACAGAAGCTAGAAAAGCAATATATCGTCAAATCCATAATTCTGCTGTGGGTAATTTAACGTTAGTATTTCGTGTGCTTGAAACAACTTATGAAGATATAGGAATAGAAGGAAATGGTAAAATTAAAGATGCTTTTGGTAGAGAAATTCCATTTATTGAAGGTGTTGTTTTTAA
>LJOT01000674.1 GCA_001672075.1 Anabaena sp. CRKS33 | reverse complement strand
ATGGTTTTACCTGTTCCCGGTGTTGCTCCTGTATAGTCGCTACTGTTTGCTGTGCCAGTAATACTGTAGCTAACAGTTAAGGGGTTGGTTGTCGCTCCTGTGCGGGTAAATATGTAAGTAAGGTTGGTTGTACCATCTTCTAGTACGCTACTGGGTAATACTGCTAGGGTAATGGTGGGAGTGGAAGATGTAATTTCAATGATGCCTCTGCGGAATTGGTTACTTGAAGAATCATTCCACTTACCAGGAGAACCAAAATTCATTTCTACATAATCTTCTCCACCCCAGCCATTATTTGGTTCACCGGGAAGCCAGTTAGTATAAGTAGATATTTCACCACTCACCCACTTGAATTGACCTTCTGTCACCTCATCTGTTAAACCAATCCACAGCGTTTGATTAACACCAAAGGTATTGACTAACCAGTCCTGCTCTGCTTGATTGTTAATGGTGACAAGATTTCCCCCTAAACTCTGTGCCTGAGCCTGAGCTTCTTGCCATGTTCCATAACTGGTTAAAGTATATTGGCTGCCATTGTAGTTAAATATTGGATTTGTGCTGTCATCATTAAGAATAGTTCCCGTGACGGCTGTGGTTGTACCAACATTGTAACCCGTTCCTGAAGCTAAAGTTAAAGCCACAGTTTCATCACTTTCAACGGTGGTATCTGCTGTGGGGTCAATAGTTAAGATTGCGGTACTCGAACCAGCCCCAAAGGTAATGGTTTTACCTGTTCCCGGTGTTGCTCCTGTATAGTCGCTACTGTTTGCTGTGCCAGTAATACTGTAGCTAACAGTTAAGGGGTTGGTTGTCGCTCCT
>LJOT01000673.1 GCA_001672075.1 Anabaena sp. CRKS33 | reverse complement strand
TGGCCTTCCCAACATCAGCGAGGTGATGAAGCTGAGGAAGGTTGTATTGGCTGTGGTTGGTATGATTTTGAAACTTGGCGTAATGCACTTAACCAAAAAATATCTCAGGTTGATAAAAATGAGGTAGATTAACAGATTTTTTTCTGTTACTTGCAATATCATTTAAGCAAGGAATCAGTGCATAACCAATACACTCCGCTAAACTTGGTGGTACAGCGTTACCAATTTGCCACATCGCTTTTTTCATACTACCTTCAAAAATAAACGAATCGGGAAATGTTTGTAATCTGGCCATTTCTCTAGCGGAAATCACACGGTTTAAATAGGGGTGAATATGTGTGCCACCATAATTTTCTTTCACAGTCATACTCGGTTTACATTGATATAAGTATTTGCTTTACTGTATATCGAGGATAGCAAAAAACCCTAACCTTGTTTGATTATTAGTGTATTTGTATTAATATTTTACATTTTCCCTAACTTCCAATTTTCACCACCGGGTAACTGAATTAAAAGTTCAGCAATAGCTTTTGGTAAATCTTTAACAGAATATACATAAGTCAATTCCAAAAATTTCTTAGCGATAGAAATTACCTCGTCTCTATTGACCATTTCTGCTAATTGAAATTCATTATAAATTCCACCCAACACTTCTAAACTAGCGTCAGCTATGGCTAATTCAATTTCATTTTCTAACCAACTATCCCATTCATCTTCATTAATATAATAGGATTTTTGATTTTCTTTGAGATTAATATCTTGAATTTCTATTAATGAATTACGAATAGAAGCAACCCAAGAATTTGTTAATCTTTTCTCA
>LJOT01000387.1 GCA_001672075.1 Anabaena sp. CRKS33 | reverse complement strand
CGCTATCAGGGCTAATAGCAAAAGTAAACTAAAGTTTACTCAAAAATTTCTGGGTTGTTTAGTCATCTTGAGATGACTTGTGCTATGAGACTGGGAATTCATTCCCAGACGGACTATGGATTTTAAGTTAACTTGACACATATCAGCAGATTTAATTTGTTGTTTTAAATTTGCTGGCTATTGTTTGGTATTAATATCATCTTGGTTGTAGGTTAGAGGAACGAAACCCAACAAAGCGTTGCTGATTTGAGGTATAAAAATGATTTTTTAAACTCGTTCCCAGACTCTGGCTGGGAATGCAGTTTTTCAGGCTCTGCCTGAAGTAAAATGATATAGTAGAGGCAGAGCCTCTGTAATTCATTCCCCGTCAGAGACAGAGAACGAGGGAACGAGAGAACGAGAGTAATATTTTCAAAATTCATTGACTCTCAATATTAATTTGAATTATAATTGTTAGAGAAGTTGTATCTTAAATATGATATGAATAAATTAATCTTAGAAATTCCTGATCAAGTAACTGAGGGATTACGTCTACCTCCTGATGAACGTCTGCATCGCATCCGCACTGAATTGGCAATTAGACTTTATCAAAAAAGGATTCTTTCTTTTGGTAAAGCCCGTGAATTATCCCAATTAAGTAAATGGGAATTTCATGAGTTATTAGGACAAGAAAATATTGATCGTAGTTATGATTTAGAAGATTTAGAAACAGATTTAGAGACTTTAGAAATATTATCATGAAAGCAGTTAGTAATTCATCAGTTTTAATTGCTTTAAGTAGTATTGGGCAATTAGAGTTGATTAATCAAAGATTTCCTGATGGTGTCATGATTCCGCAAGCTGTGTGGAAAGAAGTTGTGGAAACAGGTATAGGAAGATTTGGAGCAGAACAAGTAGCAAAAGCTTCATGGTTAACTATTTTACCAGTTAGTAATATTGCTTTAGTATCGTTATTAAAATTAGAGTTAGATGAAGGTGAATCAGAAGCAATAACCCTGTTTATTGAAAAACCTAATCAAGCTATTTTACTTGATGAAAAAAGTGCTAGACGAGTTGCAAAACAAATGAATTTACCAGTATTAGGTACAGTAGGAATTTTGATTTGGGCTAAACAAAATGGATTAATTCCTAATTTAAGAGAACAACTGGATGCTTTGCAATCTGTTGGTAAGTTTCGTTTAAGTAATTTAATTTATCAAGAAGCTATTAAAAAAGTTGATGAATAGTGTAGAAAATTATTGGGTTTCACTTTGTTCAACCCAACCTACATTACAGGAGAAAAATTTTTACTCCATCAGGTAGAAGAATTTTGTCTAATATTTGATCTAATAATTCTATGGTGTTACCTTTGATAATTCCTTGTATTTTCATGATTTATTCTTTCATTAAATATCTCAGTTATGATTCATTGTCACTTACAATTTCCGCTTTTTTATCCATATACCCAACATAGCTAGAAGAGTACATACTATAGTAGCAATAATGCTTAAAATCAATGAAGCTAAAAAGGGATTTTTTGATATTGGTAAGAAAGGTTGATTGATTTTATCTATGTGTTGAACTATGACACCGGAAACTATAGCACCACCACCAAAACCTATACCTAATACTTGTACTGTTGTTTCTAAAGAGCGATCGCTTTTAGCTTGTTCTATTTCTACTATACCACGAATTGAGTTTACAGCTTGGTCTAACAACTGCGAACCATGTTGAAAATAGCCTAAATCAGCTTGAATTTGCCGTTTAAAGGTGGCACAATTCTTATTTAGGAAAATTTCTAGAAAATCTAAATTTTCACCGTTTAAATTATGTTTGATTTGTTCTAATTTATCGCCATAATTATCTGCATTAATCACAATTGTATTTTGGGAATCTTCTAAATTTAAAACTAATCTAGTGTATTCAAGTGCTAATGTAGGAAACGCTTTTAACTGGTTTTGTAATTTCTTTAAATCCTGTCTGGTTATATCTTGATTGTTTTTCAGTTCGAGAATTTTATTAACTTCAGATTCTATATCTCTATACTTTTTATCTAAGTCTTTATATATAGCGCGACTGTCCTTATAAGCTTTGACGATTTTACTGTGATGAAAAAACAAATCTAATAGTTTTGGACAAGATTGATCAAATTTTTTCCCAGTTTCTTTTTCTGTAAATAAACAAATTAAAACTTGTTGATATTGACTAGATTGATTTGGTAAACCATATTCAAATATCGGACTACCAAATAATTCACCTTGACGATAAAAAGGTGGAACTGTATTTTGATGGAAAACTTCCTTTAAACATTCATCAGCTATTTTTTGATGATCATTTTGAATTTTAGCATTAATTATCGAAGCTGTAATTAAAATAGTTTGTCCCAGAAAGAGAGGATGTGTTGGTAAAATTAAGCAATTATTGGGATTTAAAAGTTTGAAAAAATCAGTTTCTACATCTTCTGTACGTTGGTTATTTTCCTTTTCTGGACGACGTAAATTTAACCACAAACCGTAACTATCAGAAATCCGACAAGGATAAGCTAAACCTGTAATTAAAATATCTTGTTGAGGACTTGGGTTAACATTCCCCTCCAAATATACAGCTACTTCATTTTGATCATTCAGAATATCTACTTTATTAAATCCCTCATCTTTATTAACATCAATTTTTTGACTGAGTTGTAAATCTTGTTTGAGAACTTCTTTAATAATATCATTACCACGTTCCCAGATAAAGTTTAAATCTTTACTATCTATATTATCATCAAAATTTGAGCCTTTATAAAGTTGAAAAGTGAAAACGTGAATATTAGGTGCATATATTTTCATAATTTAGCTATACCAAATACGACTGAAATGTGAATTTTGACAAGATTAAAAAAACCAGATGTGTAGGGGTTTAGCATTACTCATTGGTGTTAACTTAAGCTACAGAAGCCTTATTAGTTGGCCTTCACACCCGCCCAGAAATGAATTATGGCTTACGCCACGCTACGCTATCAGGGCTAATAGCAAAAGTAAACTAAAGTTTACTCAAAAATTTC
>LJOT01000386.1 GCA_001672075.1 Anabaena sp. CRKS33 | reverse complement strand
TCTAACGCTCAAATCAGCATGAGTAAAGCGTTCAGCGTCCATATAGAAAATTTCTTGACCTTGAACCAGCCAACTAGTAATGATACCACCTCTTTCTGGAACAACTTCTATTTGTGTACCAGCGGTTTTATCCGACAAGATGTAAGTTTTGTATTGTCTTTGTTGAATGTCAATGGTAAACATAATTTTTGGTGATTGGTGATAGGTAATTGGTGACTGGGCAGATATCGTTCGCAAAACATGACTCGCTAAGTAAGCTTTCTGTCTCACGCCTTTTTCCATTCACCTCCTATTACAGCACGTTGCACCACTAAAGGGGGCAGATTTGATATTGATTTTTCAATTTATTCTCTTAATTGTTGTACCTAAGAGGATGTTTTAAAATTTTTTAATATATAAATTTACCCCTCTCCAAACCTCTCCCCTACAAGGAGAGAGGCTTTAAAACCCCCATTCCCTGCTAGGGAAGGGGGGCTGGGGGGTTAGGTTCTTGGAGATTTTTGGTTTCATCTAATACTTTTCAAATAACTAGGACTTACGCACAATCTGACTGAAAACCTGATTTTTCCGTAGGGGTAATTCATGAATTACCCCTACTTTGGTTATGTTTTGCGTAAGTCCTGATAACCTCTAACCGTTACGCGAAGTGCTGTATTTGTATCGTGTTAATGAATTGTTCACTTACCTAGGCGGAATAATAAGTCTCAAACCAGGATAAATGTAATCAGGATTAGTTCCAATTCGCTCTCTATTATGTTGATAAATTACCGGCCACATATTCCCATCCCCATAAAATCTTAGAGCTATCTTACTTAATGTGTCACCAGCTTGTACTATATATTCCGTCATCATTCTATCTCCTTCCAAATAGTTTACTTAATTTTTTAGCTACACCATAGATGCCACCATCTACCAAAGTTTTGAATGAATGTCTCTCAGTTATAGTATTAAGAGTTGGATTATTTCCAATATATTGTTGAAACTCCTGGATAGTTACATCGTAGAATACAGGTATTAGAACATTGGTTCTGAGTATTTCTTCTTTTTCCAAAATTCTACTAAATTCTCGCCATACCCAACTATTTGTTGGTCTTTGAATCAAATTTGGAGTAATTACAAAAAGTGCAAATCTCGAATTGTGAATACCTTCATATATTCTTGTTTCAAAAAAATCACCATAATCAATTTGAAACTGATCATACCAAATACAACAACCTCTATCTTCAAGAGCATTAAATAGAGGCTTTACAAATTTTTCCTTATCTTCACTTGCATGGCTAAGAAAAGCATCATACATAAGCTATTTTCCTCTATTTGAGTTATGTCTAAGTTATAGCATTCAGGTAAAAGATTATTTATAAAATAAAAATAAAATTATTGTAGGGTGCGTTATGGCTTCAGCTTAACACACCCTAGTTAAGATTTATTTGATACAGCAGTTTCCCAAGTTATCAAGTACAAATTAAACAGTCACGATGGCTGTGCTACAAGAGTTTGATCATTTCAATTTATACCCTATCTCCATGAAATATTTATGCTGTAAATAGTTCGTTCCTCAAACCAATCTACATAATTTCATTTTTTGAGCTTAACCAAAAAGTATTGAGTACGTACAGAAGAAACGGGAAGTTTACACATATAACTATCTATCTATAATTAAAAGAGGTACTTTAGCAACTTCAGCTAATATTTCAGCATATTCCACTAGAATGTGTCTGACTTGATTTAGTTCTGTTCTTAATTCTTGATTTTTATCCCACAATTTTTCATGTTCAACTGGCGAAATATCTTTTGTTTTTTTGCTTTCATAATCTAATAATAAAGGATGCCATTTAGCTAGAACAGGGCGTAAAACTGTGT
Organism: Anabaena sp. CRKS33; assembly: GCA_001672075.1. Classification (GTDB taxonomy): domain Bacteria; phylum Cyanobacteriota; class Cyanobacteriia; order Cyanobacteriales; family Nostocaceae; genus Dolichospermum. Next base: position 1,172 of record LJOT01000386.1, on the reverse strand, counting down.
TGATAACTGCTATTGCTAAATAACCAAAAGATATTGAGCTTTCATCTTTAGAACGAGCGATAGAAGCACCATATTTTTTTAATATTTCTCTAGTAGTGGCAAAAACTGAATAAAGAGAAGACAAGGCTTCTCGCAACAAGCCTTCATTAGGTTTTAGCTCTACAATAGAGATACGTGTTATTAATTCTACATAAAGTTCCCAAGCCGCTTTCTCATCGTTTTCATCAGGCTTCCAGAAACCTTCTATTTCGCCTATAAAAGGTAACTTAATTTTAACTTTGATCTCTTTGCTAATAGGCATATTTTACTCCTAGATTAAGCTATGCGTTCAGTTCTATTGGTAAAACAGTTGTTAAATATACAGCAGATTGCGGGCTAGGTTAATAAATTAAAAACAGTGCCTCAATATCAATATGAATATTAATTCTATATCTTTACAAGGCACTAATTGTATATGGAGACAAAGTGAAATGGATGTTGAAATTCAAAGAGTTTTTGATCTTCTTAATAATGAAAGATTCAGAGCAGGATTATCACTCCTTAGACTTAACTCAAAATTGATAGCGGCTGCTCAAGCCCATTCCAACGATATGGCTAGGTATAACCGTCTAAGCCACACTGGTTCTGATGGTTCATCAATGGTAGATCGGATGAGGCGATATGGCTATAAGTACCGATGGGCTGGAGAGAATATTGCATATGGTCAAACCTCTGCTCAAGAGGTAATGCAATCTTGGATGAATAGTGCAGGTCATCGTCAAAATATTCTTGATCCTAACTTTCGTGATGTTGGGATTGCATATGCTTACGGAAATACATTCTATTGGACACAAAACTTTGGTGCATAGCTATAAGGTTTTGAGAATCTTAGTAAGAAATCCGGGCTAGGGAATTCGTCAACTGTATCTGGGGCATAGGGCATAGGGTATTGGATATTTTCCCCAGTCCCCAGTCCCCAGTTCTCAATTTAAACGTCTTCGGCAAAAATGAAGCGATATAACTCGCTAGGATCTGGTTCAGGGCTGCTTTGGGCAAATTTAACCGCGTCCTCAATTACAGCCTGAATTTTCTTTTCAATATCTTTGAGTTCTGCTTCCGTGGCTAGATTTTGTTCCAGCAAATAACCAGCTAACTTTTTAATGGGGTCACGAGCAAACCAAAATTCCTTTTCT
>LJOT01000385.1 GCA_001672075.1 Anabaena sp. CRKS33 | reverse complement strand
GCTGATGAATTTATCGCTCATGGTTTAAAACCCACAGTTGCCCAATGTAACCTTTCTTTTAATCATAAAAAAGGTACATTGCGAGGAATGCACTATCAAACTCTCCCCGCAGCAGAAACAAAATTAATTCGCTGCACTCAAGGAGCTATTTATGATGTCATTGTTGATATGCGTCCTGAATCTCCAACTTATTTATCGCATATTGGTGTAGAACTGAGTGCAGAAAATCGTCGCGCTCTTTATGTACCAGAAATGTTTGCTCATGGTTATCAAGCTTTAACAGATGGTGCAGAAGTTGTATATCAAGTGGGTGAATTTTACACTCCTGGATATGAAAGAGGATTACGTTATGATGACCCAATTTTAGGAATTTCTTGGCCGTTGAATGCTACAGAAATGTCTGATAAAGATCGGAATTGGCCTTTACTAGAATCTATTTTGATAGGAGTTTAATTATGATTATTGTTGATAAGGCTTTACAAGCACGGGCTGCATTAGGTAAACCAGTAAAAGTGGCGATGATTGGCGCCGGTTTTATGGGTCGAGGCATTGCTAATCAAATTATTAATTCTGTGCCAGGAATGGAGTTGGTGGCTATTTCTAATCGTCACATTGATACAGCCAAACGAGCTTATTTAGAAGCAGGAATTGAAAATATCAAAATTGTTGCCAATTTAGCTGATTTAGAAACTGCCATAGCTGAAAATGAATATGCCATCACCGAAGATGCTATGCTCCTATGTGAGGCAGATGGTATAGATGCAATCATTGAAGTTACCGGGACAATTGAATACGCGGCTCATTTAGTCATGTCTGCGATCGCTCATCACAAGCATATCATCTTGATGAATGCCGAACTCGATGGCACAATTGGACCCATCCTCAAAGTTCACGCAGACCGGGCTGGAGTCATCCTGAGTGCCTGTGACGGCGACCAACCGGGGGTAGAGATGAATCTCTATCGCTTTGTCAAAAGCATCGGTTTAAAGCCCCTTCTGTGTGGCAATATCAAAGGTTTACAAGACCCCTACCGCAACCCCACCACCCAAGCCGGTTTCGCCCAGCGCTGGGGTCAAAATCCCGCCATGGTGACAAGTTTTGCCGATGGTACAAAAATCTCCTTTGAGCAGGCGATCGTAGCCAATGGTACAGGGATGCAAGTAGCCCAGCGGGGGATGTTGGGATATGACTACACGGGTCACGTAGATGAAATGACCAAAATGTACGATATTGACCAACTGCAAGAATTAGGCGGTATCGTTGATTACGTCGTTGGCACTAAACCAGGTCCGGGAGTATTTGTTTTTGCTACCCATGAAGACCCCAAACAACGTCATTATCTCAACTTGTATAAACTAGGTGAAGGACCTCTCTACAGTTTCTACACTCCCTATCACCTGTGCCATTTTGAAGTTCCCCTATCAGTAGCCCGTGCGGTCCTCTTCCATGATGCTGTACTGACACCAATCGCAGGTCCGGTGGTTGATGTTGTCACCACGGCCAAAATTGACCTCCAATCCGGAGAAACACTTGATGGTATTGGTTATTACATGACCTATGGACAGTGTGAAAATTCCCCCATTGTTCAACAACAAAACTTACTACCAATGGGTATTGCGGAAGGATGTCGCTTGAAGCGCGATATTCCTAAAGATCAGGTTCTCACTTACGATGATGTAGAATTACCCCCAGGTAGACTTTGCGATAAATTACGCGCTGAACAATCAGTTTATTTTGCTCCTGTAAAAACTTTGGCACTAATAAAATAGTTTTAAAAAAACTATCAAAATAATTCAGAGGTTTCCTGATATTTTCATTAGACCTCTGAATTTACATATATAATTCCAGATAGTTTAGTTGAGTCTAAAATTTTTTGAAAAAATCCCTTCAGGCACAGAAGATCCGGATAAAATCAAAAATATTTAACTCAACAAGTTTGATATATAAACAGCTATTTTATCAGGAATTATTTTGATAAAATTGTGAGGTATTTTATGGTTCATACTCCTATTAAACAAGATAAATTAATTGATGATCAACCGATGATACAACCGGGGAATATTGGTAAATCAATTTATCAAAATATTGGCATGAAAATCAATCAATAGAGAATCGTAATTAGTAATTACCAATTACCCATCACCCATGACCAAATTATAGGAAACCCGTTATGAAAATTGCCCTCGTCCATGATTACTTAACTCAGCGCGGTGGAGCAGAACGCGTATTTGAATTATTGTGCAAACGCTATCCCGAAGCCGACATTTTCACCTCATTATATGATGCACAGAAGAGTATTGATCTAGAGGAAAGAATTATCAATACCACATTTTTGCAGAAAATTCCTGGTGCAACCAAATATTTTCGGATGTTAGCTCCCCTATATTTTCCAGCATTTCGGTCTTTGGATCTACAAGACTATGACTTGATTATTAGCAGCAGTACAAGTTTTGCCAAAGCAGTACGGAAAAAACCTCAAGCCAGACATATTTGTTTTTGTCATAATGTTACCCGTTTCTTATGGGATACAGAAACTTATTTACGGGAATACGGAGACTATCGCCACTTTGCTCCTCTGATTGAAAAAGTATTTCAAGTCATCAGAAATCTAGACCTGAAATATGCTCAAGAACCTGATCTTTACATTGCTAACTCTAGTATTGTTGCCCAGCGAATTGAAAAAATTTATCACAAACAAGCTACTGTTGTTAATTATCCAATTAATACCAATAACTTTGTTTTTTCCGATACTAAAGAGGAATATTACCTAGCCTCGGCGCGGATGATAAGTTATAAACGTCTTGATATAATAGTCGAGGCTTTTAATTGGCTAGGCTGGAATTTATTAATATCAGGTGATGGACCAGAACAAGAAAAATTAAAAGCTCAGGCATTACCCAACATTCAATTTCTTGGTCATGTTAGTGATAGAGAACGTAAAAACTTATTTTCTAAAGCCAAATCAATTATTGTTGCAGCTTTAGAAGATTATGGATTAGTTCCAGTCGAGGCAAATGCTAGTGGTACACCAGTA
>LJOT01000672.1 GCA_001672075.1 Anabaena sp. CRKS33 | reverse complement strand
CCTGATGATTGTCAAAAGTAACTTAAAATAATAAATATATTTCGTTTATCAACCCTAAGCTTAATTGTATCTGCCATGCCACGCAAAACAAAAACAGCATCCTCAACTACAGTAACTCCCCTAGCACTATCTGACTTACATCTTCAGTTAGAGGGTTTAGAGAAAGAACACCAATCTCTATTAAAGCAGATTAAAAGAAAGCGTGCAGAATTAAATAACTTTGTTGAAAAAATGCGTTCTTTAGCGAAAGAGGTATTTCATAAAGCCAGTCCTAACATGAAAAAAATGGCAGAATTAGATGAGGAAATTCATGCTTTATTTGTCGAAATTTTAACTACAAGAAAACTGGGAAAACAAACTCAGAAAAGGATAGAATCTTTGTACAGAAGTCTGCAAATGGGCGGAATTATTAGTTATAAAGCCACTGAAGAAGAGCAAGAATTAGAGGAATTATCTGAAAATGATAACTTTCAAGAAAATCATCAAAGTCGTCAATATTGGGAAGCAGAAAGAGATTCAGAATCCCCTGTGGGTAAAACAGATGAATCTAGAAAAGTGCGACAGATATTTTTGCGGTTAGCAGAGATCTTTCATCCTGATAAGGTTAAAGATAATGAAACCCAAATGACTCACACAGAAATCATGAAAGAAATTAATAAAGCTTACCAAGAAGGAGATTTAGCGAGACTTTTAGAAATTGAACGTAAATATGAAGTAGGAGAAATTATTGATAATAATAGCGAAGATGATTTAACTCGTAAATGTAAAACCATAGAACAACAAAATCAAATTCTTAAAAATCAATATGAGAAATTAAAACAAGAAC
>LJOT01000671.1 GCA_001672075.1 Anabaena sp. CRKS33 | reverse complement strand
TGGTTTATGTTGATTCAGTCTTTGTTTCCGGCTCTACAGCATTCAATTCAATATTATTTAATAGAGTTGTCACAAAGGCAAAAAGTAAAAAAGGCAGAGACAAGAGGACCACAAGACCCACCGTAGCCAAAGCATAAACTGGTCGTTTCGCGCCCATTAATGCTAACGCAGATGCTAAACTAATAGTGATAGTAATTAACCAAACGATAATTTGGCCATATATATCACCAAAGGTCAAAGTACAAGCAAACCGATAGTTTTGAAGATTATTTTTGTTCATTTTATAAATTGGCCTTAATTCTCTTCTATAGCTACTACCTTAAAGCTATGTTTGCCAGGTGAGCAATTTCTCAATATTTTGCCAAAGTTTGTAATATTACTTTACAAATATCAACAACTGGGGTAAAAGCCAAAACCCACAAGTCTGATCTGATTTTTGTGTTTTTTTCATAGTGCCAACGTTCAAAACCCTGACTGCATAATTGATTGAAAGGATTTCGTCACCCCCTCAGAGGTTATCAATTCTTAAAAATGTAAATTTTTGTAAGGGGTAAGCTTTGATCTGAAGAATGATGTTATATTTTCTGGTATTGTATTTCACCATTATATTTCACGGTAATGAATCTGCTCTTGACAAAATATTTATCCTCTTCTTATGAGATATAACTGAGTTTAATTTTTAGCGATTAAAGCCTTGAAACTTTTAAAAATAATTTAATAATATGGTAAATATAAGACTCCTATTTGATTTTTGATAGCTTGCGTGGCGTAGCCATACAGAAGTCGGTACATACTGAAATCCTTCTTCCCTGTTCCCTGTTCCCTGTT
>LJOT01000670.1 GCA_001672075.1 Anabaena sp. CRKS33 | reverse complement strand
GGACGCCGAGGCCGGGGCGTCACCCATCGCTTCCGCAAGACGATCCATCTGGTGGATTCCACCACCATCGAACTGGTGGCCCTCTGCATGGACTGGGCCAAGCATCGCAGACGCAAGGCCGCAGCCAAGTGCCATATGAGGCTGGATCTCCAGAGTTTCCTGCCAAGCTTCGTTCTCATCGACACAGCCCGTCACAACGATGCCAAGCGAGCAAGGGAACTCTGCTCGGGTGTTCAAGCCGGTGAGATCGTTGTCTTTGATAAAGCCTACGTGGATTTCGATCACCTCTTTGAGTTCTTCCTGCGGGGCGTCTTCTGGGTCTCTCGCACCAAAAGCTCTCATCTCTTCACCGTCGTGAAGAGCAGGCCCTCTTCCGACCCGAAGATCCTTGCCGATGAGGAGGTGGTCCTCTCCCGTAAGGCTGCTTTTGAGGGGAAGTACCCTGAGCGGATGCGCCGGGTTCGCGCCCTCGTAGAGATCGATGGCTCGGAACGGGAGATGGAGTTCCTGACCAATAACATGGACTGGTCCCCCCGTAGCGTCGCCGATCTCTACCGCTCCCGTTGGTCCATTGAGGTCTTCTTCAAGCAGATCAAGCAATCCCTGAAACTCGCCGACTTCTTGGGCCATAGTGCCAATGCCGTGCGCTGGCAGGTCTGGAGCGCTCTGCTCACTTACCTCTTGCTGCGCTTTGAGGCGTTCCTCTCCTCTTGGAGCGGGAGCTTCACCCTCCTCTTCACTCTCATCCGCTCCTCACTCTGGCAATACTTCAATCTGCTGGATCTCTTAAAAAGCTGTGGGACAGCCGCCGGCGGCTTTCGCGCTATG
>LJOT01000669.1 GCA_001672075.1 Anabaena sp. CRKS33 | reverse complement strand
GGGGACTGCACAAAGATGCTAAGAACTCGTTTTTTACCCCGGGGTGGATTAGCCTAGACGCCACGCCCTTGCAACCCCAGGGAAAAAAAATGGTTTTTGCACCTTTGTGGCAGCCCCCCCCCCCCCCTCCCACCCGATCCCAGACACAGCGTCTAGGCTAATGCGCTAAGGTGCTAAGATGCTAAGGTCAAAACCACCGGAGCATTGAACATGCTGACACCTAGCGACAGGGAATATCGATCTCTCGCGGATCATGTGAGACACCATGCATCACCTTCGGAACAAGCATCGTGGAACGAGTACGACGGACCCGACACATGGATCATTGAAGACTTCATCGACTGGTTCAAAGCTCGCGGTATCGTAGGCCGCGATGCCATCATGCAGGCCGTGGTCACTGGTACACACTCGACCGCACCTGCTGCACCCGTGGTTCGTGCGCCACATCGAATGACATCCCGCCACATGGTCAAGGATGGCCAGCTAGTGACCGAATGGACAGATGCCACGGGTGCAAAGATCGTCCGTCCTGCAGCGTCTAGGGTCACGTGGCAGGGTCGGCAGGTGGCAGCGTCTGTCTTGCTGCGGTATCTGCTCACGGGCAAATGGTCCCGCAAGGGTGGCACAGCCAAGCGTTACCAAGCCGTCGTGTGGCATGAGGGACGATCGAAGTACATCGGTCGATTCGAAAGCATCGAAGAACGAGACGCTGCGATTTTCGCTTTCAAGATCGGTGTCCGTCAATGAAACAATGTCCACATGCTTCACTGGGTCAATTGAACGTGTTACATTACGCCATCGGGTCAACGGTTGACCCGGCAACCAAGGAGA
>LJOT01000668.1 GCA_001672075.1 Anabaena sp. CRKS33 | reverse complement strand
AAATGTGATTTTGATCAAACAAACAGCCTACAGGCGATCGCTTTTAACTCACTAGCATCCGCTCCAGTGCAGTGTGCCGGTAGAGATTGGGCTTGAGCTATATTCATATTCCCACCGAAAACAGAGGCTATAACGGTGGTAGTCACCAGTTATGACATTTCATCGTAATTACCTCAAACAAAATTTTACTGATTCCAGTATAAATCCAAATATATGAAATCCTGTCTAAATAATGATTATTTTCTGTTTAACTTTTAATAAAAATTAATCAAAAATATGGAAACTGCTGTGACTAAATAATTCAAACACTGGACATAAAAGGATATAGTGCTATAATGATTATATTTATAAGTAGTATAATTTATGATAAATATGTCTCAGCTTATTAATGCACAATTATATGCTATGACATAAAACTTAGGGGCGTTACGCTGTCGCTAACACACCTTACTCAATCAACTGAATATTTACGTTTTATCATTGTCTTTCTTATTTCTTAAATATCGTAACCCATGATATAATCATCCAACACAAAACCATTCCCAAAATCTATTACCTGACTATCAATAATTCTAAAACCAAATCGAGAATAAGCTTTAATCCCTTTTTCATTTCTTTTATTGACATTAAGAATTATTTTTTTCAATTTCATTGCTTGCGCTTTTTGGTAAATATGAAATAACATCTTTTGACCATATCCAAAACCATGTAATGACGGCAATAAATAACATTTATGTAATTTTAAATAACTGATATTATCCATCATTTCTGCACCATAAGATAAATAACCAACTAATTCGGAATTATGTAAAACTTTATCATAAAATATCC
>LJOT01000667.1 GCA_001672075.1 Anabaena sp. CRKS33 | reverse complement strand
ACTGGAATTGATTTCAATTTTCTCAGAGCAATATTATTTTTGTTGTTGAAAAATGTCAAAGATGCTCAAATTGCTTTAGCCTGGATTAAAGGTGAGGATCATTCAGAAATTAAAAAATTAGGATTACCTGAATTTTCAGTTGATTTACAAGAAGACAAATCTATCTGGATGATGCAACAAATTTGTAAATTAGCTGAAATAGCATCATTGCCAGTTTTAATTTGTTTTGATCAACTAGATAGTGCTGGTACTGATAATGATTCTGGAGATAGTCCTGCTCAAAATGTTGCTAAATGTATCGATCAAATTTATCTTAAATGTACTAATGTAATTCTCATTTGCTGCGTTATTAGTGACACATGGATACAAATTGAACAAATGGGAAGTGGTATCCCAGATCGAGTTGGTCAAAGATCAGTTAGAGCTAAACCACCTACTACTGAACAGACTATAGAATTGGTTAAACTCAGACTAGATTGGTTTTATAAAGAAAATAATCTCAACTCTGAAGATTATCCTCATTTATATCCCTTTGAAGAAAGCAAAATTAGACATATTGCTAGTGAATCCGCTGGTGCGCGTTCTTTGATGATATGGTGCGCTGACGAGTTTGAAAAGGTAATTATTCAACCACCAGGAACAGAAGGTAACGACCCAGTAGATCCCCCACCACCACCAGATAAAAAGAAACAATTTTTAGAAACCTATCAAAAGTTAGTTAAACGCATTCGTATACCCATGAAAGATGATGATCAATTAGCAGCAATAATTCTCTCTGCTATGACTATGATTCCTAATGGTGGTACAGAAAATGTAGTAATTCAAGAAGTT
>LJOT01000384.1 GCA_001672075.1 Anabaena sp. CRKS33 | reverse complement strand
AAAATCATTGCCATAGATTTTCCTGAAGCACATTTATATTTAGTAGGAGATGGACCAGATCGTCCTGTGTTTGAGGCTATGGTGAAAAATACAACCTTAAATAATCGCATTCATTTTGAAGGATTCCAACCAGAACCACAACGTTATATGTTAGCCACAGATATTTTTGTTTTGGCTTCCCATTGTGAATCTTTTGGTTTAGTTTTGACTGAAGCACGGGAAGCAGGTTGTGCAATTATAGCTAGTAATGTAGATGGGATTCCTGAAACTTTAGATCATAGTCAAGCTGGGATTTTAATCCCACCTAAAGATATTGACACCTTAACTAATACTTTGACACAATTACTGAGCGATCGCCAACTCTTAAATAAGTGGAAATTCCGCGCTCAACAAAATCTAGCCAGATTTCATGCAGCGCGAGTCAATGAAGAAACACTAGCTGTATATCGGGAATTAATGAGAAAATCCAATGAGATTGAAGTTATGGAAATCAGAGAATTAGTAACTGGTAAATAAGTAGCAAAGGATAAGGAAAATGAGGAAAAATAATTATATCTTTGATATCTTTCAGGAGTTTTTACAAAAATATCAAAAAATAAAATAGCGTCGAAAACCATAGTCTTTCGGAATGAGGGTTCTGATCAAAACTCAGATCCCCGACCTCTTCAAGAAGTCGGGGATCTTATTGTTCACTATAAGTTTGTATATCTGGCGGAATTTGGCTGGTTGGATACAGCGGAACGTTAAGGGAGTACGCAGTGATTTAGTGAGGATTTTAGATGAGTTAGGCGATAGCGAAGCGCTCCGTAGGAATCGCATTTTTACGGACTATATTCATGAAGTCGAAAATGCTGAACACCTGAATAATGTCTGAACTGTGTTTTTTCTAATGTTTCTGATTTAGATAATTAATTGATCAGAAAAATTAAATTAATCATACAAATCATAGTTCCAATTTTTTAATGATTCCTGACTAGTCACTAAGCGTTGAAATAATCTCATAGCTAAGTATCAAAGTGCTGACTTGTGACTTCTGGCATAGTATTTATGTCCTGCCATAGCCATTGCTAAAAATCCCCACATAATCATTCCTGCAATACTCAACATCCCGCTATAGATAATTAACTGGGCGCAAGAACTGATACCAATAGCGCGGGCGGCGCTGAAAAAACTATCAAAACGACCTTCTGTATAATTACTAACAGAAGTAAGCATCAATAATAACCCACTAAGATAGGGTATAGTACCAATCCAACCCAAGGTAAAAAACATATCTAAAATGCCGCTATCAATGACAATTACTTCTATTTGTCCAGTTTTTTCATTAACCTTCCAAATATTTCCAAAGCCATTACCGACAACATTAGAAAGAGCTAAATTCAGGTTTCTGTCATAAGTTGCGGATCTATCTCGAAAACTACCATCTTGTTCAATATTAGAAAAACTTTCAAATCGAGTGGTAATGACCTTAGAAAGAGGTTCGATAGTTACCAAGGGAATAACACAGATTGTCATCACTAAAATTATGGTAATTAATCGCATTTGAATCTTAGGTTTTACTGAACCAAAAATCATAATTATTCCTAGCAACCAGCCGCCCCAACTTGTCCGCACTTGGGAAAGTAAAAACGATAAATAACCCACAGCAGAAGCAGGGAAAATTAACGGACCGGTAGTGGTAAATAATAGCAGTAACCCGGTTTGCATCACAGTTCCAAATGGACCGGGTGAGTGTATTGTACTCCAAACTCTCATTCCAAAAGGGATAGGTTGTCCAGCACTGGTAAACATTTTAGATTCCAGTAACCAGTATTTGTCCCATTCAGGAGCAACAACAAATTGATAGACACCATAAGCTCCCAGGATGAGTACACACCAAATAAATGTTCGTTGAAGATGCTGACGATAACTGGGATAATCTCGCCAATTAGAAAATAGATGAAAAGCAAAAATTATCGGACTTAGCCAATCTAAAAAACTGCGAACGACGGGGACTGGTTGATTGTAAATTACACCGACTAAACATCCATAGGAAACTCCTATAAAAGCTAAAAGAAATGGCAGTCCTCCTTGACGCAGGGTGCTAGGTAGATATTTTAAAAAGGTGACTATGGTAATAAATACCACTAAATAAGGCGCAATTAACATTTGTCGCGTAGAGTCCCAGCCAACACGATAGTCAACTAAACGAGTGATTAAAGGGGTGAGAAACCATATCCACCAGGTGAAGCCAATATAGTGAATGGGATGACGTAGGTATAAAAATACGGCTACTAGAAAAGCTGTGGCTGGGAAAACGAGGCGTAAACTGGCTGTACTCGTAAAGTAGCAAACCGTTGTTAGAAGGATAAAACCAAGGATGACGATCCAACTTTGGGCAGATCGATCTTGGGGAGAAAATTGTTCTTTGAAAAGAGTATGAAAAAGTATGGGTTTAGAAATCACTTTGATCTCGATTTTGTCTAAAAATTTTCGTTTCTGCCCATCTTAATTAATAGCCAGAATGTTGTTTAGCCATGTTGAATCTGAGAGATTGAATTTTATATTGTTGATATCCTAACCATCTTCCCTCTAATGAAGCCTGTAATTTTTTACTAGCAAGTTTTCCTTGTTCGGGAAAAAGTCGCAGCCATTGACATATTCCTAAACTTTCCCTTGTACCTACTAAAACTGACCAAAATAAAAATACAATCCGACGCAGGGGAGAAAGATGTTCTAATAAAATTAGGGTTTCGTTATGGACTAGGTTAATTAATGCAAGGTCGTTGAAGTTGTGGCGTTGATCTTCATCAAAGCGTTGGGATGGATAGTGATCTACAGCAATACTGGGATCATAAATCATTTTCCAACCCGCTCGTTTTAGGGTGAGAGTAAAGGACATTTCAAAATGCACTTGTGCGCCAGTTCCTTTCATTCTTTCGTCAAAGCGTAATTCTCCAATAGCTTGGGTGCGAAAGCTCATATTCACGCCTTTAAGAATATCCACTTCACGGGGTGCGCCAATTCCTAAATGATGGTTGCCTATAACGCGCCCAAACCATTGCAATTTACCAACAACTGGTTGGGA
>LJOT01000099.1 GCA_001672075.1 Anabaena sp. CRKS33 | reverse complement strand
TGTTAAAGAGTAGGCTAACTATATGATTATTGAAAGTAGTGGGAGGATCTTGCTCCCTGGTGTTAAATGTTAAAGAGTAGGCTAACTATATGATTGTTGCAAAAGCGGGCAAGATGCCCGCACTACCTGGAAAAATAAAAACATATAAAATCAATAAAGATAAAAATTATCATGATAATATGTAGTGGGAGCATCTTGCTCGCTAACATATCATTAAAATCAGCCTAAAATAAGTGAAATATTTGCAGAAATTGGTTATAAAAATGAAATCCCTACGCGATACCTCTTGGAAAATAAGCTACTCCAGCAACACCCACAATACCATTGCTGACTTCTATATTCCTGCCTTAGAATCTGCCATCGAATATGACAGAAAATCAGGCTTTTTTAGCAGCGCCATCTTAAGTAAAGTAGCGCGAGGTTTAGGGGCAATGCTACATAATCAAGGCAAAATCCGGTTAATCATGGGATGCCAATTTACTCCCCAAGATTTGCAAGCAATAGAACAAGGATACGCATTACGGGATGCTTTACTAACTCGTTTAGATGCCGACTTAACTCCTCCAGAAAACTTTACCCAACTCAAACATTTAGAAATACTCAGTTGGTTAATTCAAAATCAACATCTCGACATCAAAATAGCCATTCCTCTTCAAGAAAATGGACTTCCAGAAAATAGCATCCAACAACTAGATCCTCAACATATATTTCATGAAAAAGTTGGCATCTTTACAGATAGCAATGGTGATAAATTAGCATTTAATGGTTCTAATAACGAATCTATTGCCGGTTGGGAGAAAAACGTCGAATCCTTTCACGTTTATTGTTCCTGGGAAGGAGGAAGAGAATTAGATAGAGTAGAAGAAGAAGTTTCCAGATTTGCACAACTGTGGTATGACCTATCCCCCAATGTCCGTGTATTTGAAATTCCCGAAGCGGTACAACAAAAACTGTTAAATTATGCCCCAACTTCTAAACCTACTTGGAATCCTGAAATTGAATTTGATGACAGTTCACGGTTCACAGAAAACCGAAAAAATACAGTCAACAACCAGCAGTCAACAGTCAACAGTCATCAATTAACAGTCATTAACGAACAAGAAAAACAAGCTTTTACCCAACTAGCGAATATTCATCAACATCCTGGATGTTTAGACTTTTGTTTAAAATCAATTCCCATAAAACCCTGGCCACACCAAATTAAAATATTGCGTCGGGTAGCAGAAACCTTTCCTAAAAGTTTTCTTATTGCTGACGAAGTTGGTTTAGGTAAAACCATTGAAACAGGACTAATTTTACGTTATCTCCTCTTAGCTAAAAAAGCCAAACGGGTACTCATTCTTTCCCCTGCAAGTGTCCAACCCCAATGGCAAGAAGAATTAAGAGAAAAATTCAATCTGCATTTTTGGAGTTACAATCAAAATTTATTCACTGTTCACAGTTTACTATTAACTGAACAATACCGTCAACAATCAACAGTTAACAATCAACAGTTAATAAATCCTTGGAATAGCCAAGATTTAATTCTCGCTTCTTCCCATTTAGTGCGGAGAAAAGAAAGAATGCAGGAATTACTAGCAGCAGAACCTTGGGATTTAGTCATATTAGATGAAGCACACCACGCTAGAAGAAAAAGTCCTCAAAATCGCAAAGAAACACCCAATCGGTTATTAGAATTAATGCAGCAATTAAAGGATAAAACTCAAGCTTTAATTCTGCTTTCTGCTACTCCCATGCAAATTGATGCCATAGAAGTTTTTGATTTATTAAATTTACTAGGAATACAAGGACATTGGAGTTATGGAGATAACTTCTGTAATTATTTTGAATCATTACCAAGTAGTGTTAAACCAGAAATCCTGAACTTTTGGCAAGTCATGTCTAATGACTATTTTCAACAAGGAGGAAAACCTTGTTCTCGGTTACAGCAATTTCTAAACCAACAAGATAGAAATATTGCTTATAAAATGCAGGATTTATGGGAACGAGGTAGAAAAATCTCTAATCATAAACAATTATTAGCAGATGAAGATTTTATTAATACTTCCCGACAATATTTAACAGTTAATACCCCTTTAAAAGATTTGATGTTTCGTCATACCCGCGATACCTTGAGACAATATTATCAACGCGGATTATTAGCCCAAGATATTCCTAGTAGAATTGTGCAAGATAATGCCATTAGTTTAGAAATTAACCGTGAAGTTCCGCTTTACCAAGCTGTTAGTAATTATGTTCGTCACTTTTACAGACTAGCACAAAAAGATAAACGCACTTGTCGCGGTTTTTTGATGACTTTGTATAGGAAACGTTTAACCAGTTCATTCTACGCTATTAAAGCATCTTTACAACGGGGTTTAAATTGTTTATTAACTAAACAAGGCAGTTTTATTACAGAAGATGATTATGCCGATATTGATGAAGCTAATGATGCAGTAATTTCGGGAATGGAATCTTTCTTTGAAGAAGTAGACCCCCAGGAAATTCAATATTTAGAAGATTTATTACAGCAATTTGAAAATACAGGAGAAGATAGCAAACTTTCCCATTTTATTCAGATTTTACGTCAAGAATTAAGCCAAAGAGAAAGTGCTATTGTCTTTACTCAATACACAGATACAATGGACTATTTACGAGATGCCTTAAAAGAATTATATGGCAGTCAAGTGGCTTGTTATTCTGGACGTGGTGGGGAATTATTAAAAGTTAACAGTTCACGGTTCACAATCAACAGTCAACCAAGTTGGTGTGTAGTTCCCAAAGAAGAAATTAAACGCTTATTTCGTGAAGATAAAATTAAAATTCTTTTGTGTACCGAATCTGCGTCAGAAGGGTTAAACTTGCAAAATTGTGGGGTATTAATTAATTATGATATGCCCTGGAATCCCATGCGTGTGGAACAAAGAATTGGCAGAATTGATAGAATTGGACAAAGATATACTACTGTCCGCATTCACAATTTTTATTATGATGGCACTGTAGAAGCAAAAGTTTATAGAAAATTGCGCGATCGCATTAACGCCTTTGCTACAGTTGTTGGTAATCTCCAACCCATTTTAGCTAAAGTTCCCACTTTCATTGAACAAGCTGCGATGAGTGCAGATCCAGAAGAAGAGGATGTATTAATGTCTGAGTTTGATTCAGTATTAGACGCGCCTCTACGTTCAGGAATTGAAGCAATGGTAACAATGGATTTGGATGCTGATTTAAGGGAAATTCAAAAGCCTATTCCACCCACTCCCTTCACACCAGAAACCATTGAACATTTATTTACCACATCAACAATTTTAAAATCTGCTGGGGTGATTTTTCAGCCAGACGGGGAAAGGACTTGGTTACTTATCTATAAAAGCCACGAATATCAGATCACTTTTTACCCAGATATGTTTGATGAAATGCCTTCCCTGAGATTAATGAATTTTGGAGAACCTTTGTTTGCGGAGTTTTTGCAGATGACACAAAACTTATAGATTTATCTGAAGAATAAACCGTTTCAAACCCATCTATTTCTAGCGGTTACGTCCTATTCAAGTGAGATAGAAAAATTCAGAGTGAGATGCAGATAACCGCAGATACAGCGAATTTCATCCGGGTGGGATACACTTTTGGCGGGCAAGATGCCCGCACCACAAGAGTTTCATGATTCAACTTTGTACTTCATCAGAGCGGAAACTGCTGTAAATTATCACAAATTATCACAAATTGTCAAATAGTTTTCTCTGAAATCACCAACCCAAGAAAAAATGAGCAATAAAAAAGGTCTGGTTGAAAACCAAACCTTGACTTAAATCCAGTGCATAACAACATCCCGAATTAATTTAACCCATTTAATCCATTTCTAGCATCTTCCTATGGTATGTGTACAAATATCCTAAAATCTGATAATCAACCATTTCCATAGCCAAAAATAAAGGACGGAATTAGTTCTGTTCGCAAATGCCAAAATGCCAAATGATGATTGTTAATTTTTAACTTTCATCTGTGACAAAGCTAAAAAGTTCGCTAATTTATAGACTATTCGCGCACCAACATTACCATCCCATTCCGCATTACCAACTTCGCAAACATCAAAACCAATAATTTCCCTACCAGTATTCACTACCTCTCGGAATAGACAATAAACTTGTTCTAATTCCAATCCTCCGGGAACGGGAGTACCAGTATGGGGGCAAAGTTTAGGATCTAAACCGTCAACATCAAAACTAATATAAACTTTTTCTGGTAAATGACTGATAATTTCTCGACATAAATCTAGCCAATTTTTACCAGAGTATAATTGTTGTTTAATGACTGGATCATAGTAAGCAATAATGCGCTGATTTGATTGATTAATCATCTCTACTTCATCATCACAAATATCCCGTAAACCCACTTGGACTAACTTGGAAATTTGCGGTATTTTCATGGCATTAAACATAATGGAAGCATGGGAAAATTCAAAACCTTCATAGGCATTTCTTAAATCTGCATGGGCATCAATATGTAAAATTCCCCAGTCATCATATTCAGTAGCTAAGGCTTGAAAATACCCTAAAGGAACGCTATGATCACCACCAATAACAGCGATTTTTTTGCCTAAATTTAAAGCTTTTTGACATTCTTTAAATAACCATTCATTAATTTGTTGACAACCATGATTAACAGCAACAAGAGTATCTTTTAAATTTTGAGAATCGGATATTTTTAGACCTTGTGCTAGACTTTTGATAATTGTTGCTGCTTGGCCACGATAGTATTCATTTCTTTCTAACATTTCTGCGGTATGTCTTTCTAGAAAGATACCTTGTTGCCAACCTTGGGGATGATCAAAATCAAATAAGTCTATTTGTAAAGAAGCGTCGGCAATTCTTTGTGGTCCTTGTGCTGTACCTTGATGATAGGAAACAGTGACTTCCCAGGGAACAGAAAAAATGATTAATTTAGCTGATTCATAGTCAAATGGTAAACCGAGAAAGTTACCATTTTCTGCAGCAATGTCATTAGGATTATATGTTTGTAGTGGGTTATTCATTGATTAAATTACAAATTTGCAAAATTACGACTATAGACCTTTTGGTTATGATCTTGCCATGCTTGAAGTGATGAATGAGGTAATTCGGTTAATGTTGCCGCTTGGATATATTCCATAAATGGACGACGTAAATGTTCATAATTTGCGAAGGCTTCAGCTATAATTGGCAAATTATCCCAATCATTATTTTGACCAATTTTAGCGATTAGCTTGGTAATTGTTAATGCGTCTTCTAAGCCTTGATTTGCCCCTTGAGCCATGAAAGGAGGCATTCCATGGGCAGCATCACCAATTAAGACAATTCGCTGTTGATTCCAGGTTGGTTCTATGGTAGTATCATTAAACTTATTAATAACAGGATGAATGTAGTAAGCACGCTGATAAATATTGGCAGCAGGAGAGAGATTTACTAATTGTTGGAGGGAATCAGGAAAGCCAGCTTTTTCTATTTCTTGTCTAGCTAAATTTATTAAATCAGTTTCCACTTTTCCTGCTAAGGATTCTAGAGGTATGGGTAAATGGAGAATATATCTAAACTGACCATTTCTAGACAATAAAATCATCCTGAGATGATTATGACAATTAGAGTTTCTAGATGTTTGATCATTTTTAATGGTGACAATTGCTGAATTTTCTAAAAATCTGGATTCTATTTCTGTTTGTATTGCTTCTGGGATGTCAGTTATGCCAGAACAATATATACCTGCAAATCCAGAATATTCAGGTTTAGCAAAAGGTGTATTAGGAGTATTTTGGTAAATTATTTGCCGAACAGTAGAGTTAATTCCATCTGCACCAATAATTAATTTAGCGCGGAAAGATGTTGTTGCTAATGTGGGAGAAATGGTATCTAGATTTTGTTGTGAATTTTCATCAGGGTTTTGATTTTCTGCCCAATGAGCATAGGGATTGGCTGCACTACTGATATCAGAAACACAATCTATCCGTACAGAGTTGAGTTCCGGCTCATCTATGACATTAATACAACGGTGATTAGCTTTTACCCGTTCTGGGGGTAAAAGGTTTCTGAGGATGGTTTGTAATTCATACCAAGCTATTGATACTCGTCCTTCACCATATTTTTGAAACCAGTTATCAAAACCGAGAGGAATTGACAAAATTAATTGTCCTTGAAGATTTTTGATAGACCATACAAAAGGATTTCCAGAGAAATTTTGCTGATGAGATAAGGTGGTTTGTGTTACGGAGGTATAAGCATTAACACTTAAACATTTGAGGGCTTTTAATCCATTAGGAAAAAGGTCTATTATTTGCCCAACTTGACGAAAGCTACGAGTTTGATCAATGACTAATATATTTTCGATACCGCGCTGGTATAGACCAATGGCAGTTGCTAAACCAATAGGTCCAGCACCAACTATGACTACATCATAGATTTCTTCAGGTTTCAATTTATCTTGATAGTTTAATACCATAAGAGGAGGAATTGTCAAAAACTTCTGGGGTTATTTGTGTCAATTATTGTCAAACTAATAATATCTAACTTGTACCCGCAAAAAATTAAGAACGACGAGCATTTAAACAACACCATTCTTTTTTCTCCCGGATATTAGTCACAGTCCAACCATTTTGTTCTAAGGCATGAGCAACAGCTTTTGATTGTCCTATTAAAATACCACTAAATATACCCCAAGTGCTAGATTTAGTAATTGCGGTCATTTCTGGGAGTAATTGAATAATCACATCGGCTAAAATGTTGCAAACAATACCATCTACTGGTTGATCAATTGTTTTCCTAACCGTGTCTACACTACCTTCTAGGGGTATTAAACAATCTGGAGGGATATGATTCAGAGTGCAATTACTAAAAGTAGATTTTACTGCTAAGGGATCATTATCAACGGCATAGACTTTAGTAGCACCTAGCAATATTGCCCCAACACCTAGAATACCTGAACCACAACCAATATCGGCAATAGTCGAGGGTTTTTGGTTCTCTGTTATGTCAGAAAAGTGCATTTCTAGGGATTCTAAACATAATTGAGTAGTAGCGTGATTACCTGTACCAAAGGCTACACCAGGATCAAGGAGTATGATTAAGCGGTTTGTAGTAGTGGGTAAAGGTAGCCAAGCGGGATTAATCAAGAAGCGATCGCCTATTTCCTCGGGTTGCCAATGTTGTTTCCAACTACTGGACCAGTCTTCTTCATCAATTAAGTGCCAATTTAGCACAGGAGGGGGGAATCCTACAGATATAGCATCTTCACTCAAGGATGATGATAATTCTTGCAAATCTGGTAATTCTGCTTGAAAACTGGGCAAATAAGCCTTAACCAATAAATTATGGTCTTTAATTTCCACTGCTGTACCACGAGTGCCAAACTTTTCTAATCGCCAATATATAGTATCTTCTAAATCTGGGTTAGATATAATATTGATTTCCCACCAAGTATTTGCCATAGAATTTGAGATTAAGTAGGTTGGGGTTAAAAATTGTCGTTATGAGAAGGGAACAGGGAACAGGGAACAGGGAATAGGGAACAGGGAACAGGGAACAGGGAATAGGGAATAGGGAACAGGGAACTCTTAACAGGGAACAGGGAATAGGGAATAGGGAATAGGGAATAGGGAACAGGGAACTCTTAACAGGGAAGGGGTTTTGGGCAACTTTACTTTTCGTTACTTATGTCGGTTTTTTTCCGTTCACTTACTTAGTAATAGGTAATGGTGCAAAAACAAACCAAACCATCAGAATATAGCATTTTTTAGTCCACTGAAGTACAGATTTAGCTGCGTTTATCTGCGGTTAAATTGCTCATTTTATTTTTGAACATGGAAAGTTTTAAATTCCCGACCTCTGGAAAGAAGTCGGGGATCTTATTGTTAGATAATTAAAATGATATTCTAATTATCATAATCAAAAAAAATCACAGTCTAGAATTAAAGTGTCACTGTATAAGCGTCCCTAATGCCCGATACTTTCTTAATTTCTTCTAAAATGCCTTCAGGTAGAGGATCATCAATGCTCAAAGCCATCACAGCATCACCACGAACGATTTTTCTACCGACCTGCATACTAGCAATATTGACATTAAAACTGCCCAGGAGAGAACCGAGTTTACCAATGATACCTGGTACATCACGGTGGAGAGTAAACACCATATATTTACTGGGGGGGACATTAATAGGAAATCCGTCAATGTCAGTTAAGTGAATTTCCTTATCACCCAATAAAGCACCAGTCACAGAATGTGTACCTAAAGTACCTGTAGCTTGTAAGTGCAATGAACCAGCATAGTCACGGGCTGAAGCATCTCTAGTTTCAATTATGCGAATACCTCTTTCTTTTGCTTCTATGTTAGCGTTAACATAATTTACCCGTTCGCGGAGGGCTTGGTAAAGTAGTCCTTTGAGGGCGGCTATAATCAGGGGCTGACTTTTATTAGTTGCCAAGTCTCCTTGCAGTGTAACATTAAGTGTCTCTACTCTGCCACCTGCGAGTTGACCGACTAAATTTCCCAAAGTTTCCGCTAATTCCATATAGGGTTTAAACTCTTCGAGGACATCAGGACCGAGTCCGGGAATATTCACAGCGGAACGGGCTGGTAGTCCTAATAACACATCCCTAATTTGTTCAGCCACGTCTATAGCTACGTTTACCTGGGCTTCAGCCGTAGAAGCACCGAGGTGAGGAGTAAGAATGATATTTTTACCCAAACCTAGCAAATCAGATTCACCCAAGGGTTCAGAATCAAACACATCTAAAGCAGCACCAGCAATTGTACCCTCTTTAATAGCCACAGCTAAAGCCGCTTCGTCTATAATACCACCACGGGCGCAATTAATAATTCTGGTGGTGGGTTTCATTAAAGCCAAAGTTTTGGCGTTAATTAAATTAGCGGTTTCTGAGGTTTTAGGAATGTGCAAGGTGATATAATCAGCTTGCTGGAAGAGCAAATTTAACTCCACTAGTTGACAACCAAGTTGTTCGGCTCTTTCTGTAGAGATAAATGGATCATAAGCTAAAAGTTTCATTCCCATGGCTTTAGCTACAGAAGCAACATGAGAACCTATTTTACCTAAGCCGACAACACCGAGAGTTTTTTTGTATACTTCTGAACCAACATAACTTTTGCGGTCCCATTCACCACGTTTCACGGAGGCATTAGCATCAGGAATATGACGAGATAGGGATAACATCATAGCTAAAGCGTGTTCTGCGGCCGCAATAGTATTACCCTCTGGAGAATTGACAACGACAATACCTTTGCGAGTAGCTGCGGGAACATCAACATTATCCACTCCCACGCCAGCGCGGCCAATAATTTTTAATTTGACTCCAGCCTCTATAATATCTTGAGTGACACGAGTTCCAGAACGAATCATCAGCGCATCATACTCACCAATGATAGCTTTAAGTTGATCAGGCTTCAAGGTAGTTTTGATATCAACTGTAGCGACTTGAGAAAGAATATCAATTCCAACTTGATCAATTGGATCAGAGACAAGAACCTTAGACATAATAACTCGATTTTAGTTAACAGATTGTGCTGTACAAGACTTTTTAGTTTATACCAATTTCATGTAAGGCTGCACAGAATCATGAAATATATTTATTAAATCATCCCTATTTATCTGCGTTTATCTGCGTTTATCTGCGTTTAATTCTTTTCAAAATCTCATTTATTTAAATACTAGGATATATAAATACAAATAAAGTGCGTTATAGCTAATATTGTATGTAGCTTAGACACTCGAATTTTCTAAGAAGGTGGGTATCTGATTTTAGCAAACATTGGTAAATTTTCCCTTCTCCAGATCACATCTCTTTTCCTATTTGTTTTGACTTCTAAAACCCTAATTCCTGTTTTTGGTAATTGCTTTAAATGATCTTGCAATTCTTCCCAAGCAGTAATTAACTGATATTGCACATTATAGGTAGCGCATAATTGGCAGAAATCAATATTTTGGGGAGTAGCAAAGAACTCTTCAAAAGGTGGATTAAATTTAGCAATGGGTAGCATTTCAAAAATTCCCCCACCATTATTATTAATTAAGATAATCGTCAAATGTCCGATAAATTTATTGCTAATTAAAAAGCCATTTGTATCATGTAATAAAGATAAATCTCCTGTTAATAAAACACTACTTTGTTGCTGATATGCGATTCCTAAAGCCGTGGAAAGTGTACCATCAATACCATTTGCACCGCGATTAAAATAAGGTTTAATTCTTAAATTATTCGGTTTCCAGAAAAATTCTACATCTCGCACGGGCATACTATTAGCAATAAATAAAGGTGTTTCTGGTGGCAGAATTTGGGAAATTAACCATGCTACTTTACTTTCAATTAATTCATCTATTTGATCAAAATAATCATCAATATTTTTTCTAACTTGTTTTTCTACATTACACCATTTTTGTAAATATTCATTTTCTTCTAATTTCTCAATTTCTAATTCGCTGCTAATTTCTGTGACTGATATTCTTAAATGTCTGGTTTTTCCATGTAAAGAATCTAGATTTTGATCACAATTATCAATGATCAA
This sequence comes from Anabaena sp. CRKS33, assembly GCA_001672075.1. Lineage (GTDB taxonomy): Bacteria > Cyanobacteriota > Cyanobacteriia > Cyanobacteriales > Nostocaceae > Dolichospermum. Next base: position 3,988 of record LJOT01000099.1, on the reverse strand, counting down.
ACGTTGAGATTGAGTATTAATTAACCAATTTCTTAATTCTTTACTTGTAGGTATTTCTCCAATTTGAATTACCATTTCTGGTGTTAATTCTTGGGCAAGTTTTTCATTTCTGAGAATGATATCATAGGTAGAAATTAAATAGGGATTTAAGTCTGCATAATTTCTCACTGGAGAAAGTCCTTCAGCTAAAACAGGCCATTGAAGAGATTGACTTAATCGTGCGATCGCTCTACAATATTGTTCAGATACCTGTGTTTGATCTACACCAGCGATAATAATTCCTTTTTGGTAATTTATTACTGGTAATTGATAATTAGTAATTGCTACTGGGATAGAAGCCACTGCTGAAAAGAAATCTGACACATCGAAAGTAACATTAGTACCATCGGGAACGGGAGCAAGGGGGTCACGAAAAGGTATATTTAAATGTACCGGACCAAAATTAGGAAATTGACAACGTTCCCAAGCGTAAATAACCGTTTGTCTGAGATAAGCTAACATTTCTAAATTTGCGGAGGGTGTAGCTAATTCCCCTTGCCAATTGGGATAATTACCGTATAATTTTACTTGGTCAATAGTTTGACCAGAATGACAATTTCTTAATTCTGCGGGTCTATCAGTGGTTAATATCAATAAAGGAACACGACTTTCTTTAGCTTCAATTACCGCTGGATAAAAATTTGCCCCCGCAGTTCCCGAAGTACAAACTAATACTACGGTTTTTCCTGTCGCTTTTGCTCGTCCCAATGCAAAAAAAGCCGCCGAACGTTCATCTAAAATCGGCATAGCTTGAATATGCGGTATTTGTTGAGCAAAAGCCACTGTTAAAGGTGTAGAACGAGAACCAGGACAGATTACAGCGCATTCCAAACCCAAACGTTTAAGTGTTTCCGTTAATACATAAGACCAAATTTGATTAAGATTGTTAAAATTAAGCTGCATTTTATTGGTGTCCAGACTAGCCGGGTCTGTAATTAACCGGAGATAAACATAGATAATTTTGTACCTTATTAAACTAGGAAACCCTAGATAATAGCTGACGGAAATGCAGTATTGGCATAGTAAATAAACCCCAAGCTAAACCAGTAATCAAACCGAAAGGAGTAACAATATAATTATCAAAATCCCACAAACCGAAAATCTGGGCTGCTAATTCCAAAGGATAGGCCATCATAAACACAGTAGCACAAGCAGCGCCATTTCTACCATATTGACTTAACCAAAAAACACCCTTCCCATCAGTTAAACTATACAAAATCCGAGTTATTAATAAACCTGTCACTGTGCCATAACAGCGCATACAAACCGCCATAATCAAAGGTGGGGATAACTCCAAACCCATAGTAGGCTGGGGACAGACATGATTACCCATAAAATAGATAATATTAGCAATATCTGGAAGTATAAACACACCAGACCCAGCGAGAAAAGGAGCAAGAGGGGGACCAAAAACCATACCAGCTAACAGGAAATCAGCAAAAAAACTCACCCAATTAACTTGTAACCCTCTTAACAAAACTACCCTTTCCATATTCTCTCCGTGTCCTCTGCGCCTCTGCGGTTCGTTTTCTGCAATTAGTTAGTATTATAGAGTAGAAAATACCCAAAATGATTATAAATCATCATTTGGATCTATCCCCATTGCCAGTAAACGTGCTGCTAATTGTGCAGCTTTTCGTTCTGCTTGTTCAGCCCTTTGTTGTTGTTGTTCAGCCCTTTGTTGTTGTTGTTCAGCCCTGAATTTTTGTAATTGGGCTTCTTCTTGACCTACCAATAACAAATTACCATCTAAATCCCACCAGCGCAGCCAAAGTTGTTCAGGATTATTTAAGTAACTTCCTTGCCATAGTCCCAATTCTACACCTAATGGCGCAATAGGATAATGTCCACGTTCATTAGGCTGGAGTTTTTGGTAAGCAAAATCCACCAAATGATAAACCTCTAATTTGCCATGATTAACTTCATAAATGGCATAATAGGGAACACGGATAATACGTTCATATACCCACAATTTACCAGGTTTTTCACCTGCCTGTAAACCCGCTAGAGGGGTTGAATCTCTTTCCTCGTCACCATTACCACTGGCTAATTCTATAACAATTAATGGAGGAACATATTCCCGCCATAATACATAGGAACGACGAATTTTACCATCTAATCTAGGTGCTACATCAGGGACATAAAACCAATCTGGTGCTATGCTACCTTTTTCTGGTGGTTCAGTTTCGCGCCAGTAAATACCACAATCTTGACCTATACAAAATTGTCCGTCGGGATGTAATTTTTGTAAAGTTTGAATTATGGAATCTGTAATGATAATACTTTGGGGATGTTCTTGAAAATTCTTCACGAATGTACCATCAGACTCTGGGAGTTGAGTATGATCAGGAAACTGCGGTGGTATAGCAATATCAGCCAGGGTTTCACTCATACTATTTAAAAAATTGCAGTTGTTAATTTAGTATTATATCAGAGAATAGGGAGCGCGGAATTACTGGATATTGTGGCGTTGCTGATTTTAGGGATAAAAATGATACTGCATACATTCAAGATCCTTGTAGAGACGTTCCATGGGTAGGGATTCTCGTCTCTACTATTGTATTATAAAGGTTATACAGTCATCTGCCACAGATTATGATTTGCTGCTTAAACCCGGATTGTTCCCAGCCTATCAACCCTGATCATAACGAGTTTTGTCAATCTTGCAAAACCCCGTTGATACCATTATTAATCAATCGGTTTCAAGTATTGCGGGTGCTTTCTAATAAAGGTGGTTTTGGGAGAACCTATTTAGCGGAAGATAGCCAAAACTTAAATAAACAGTGTGTAATCAAGCAACTTGCACCTAAACAGTCAGGAACTTACGCTTTAAAAAAAGCCAAAGAGTTATTTATGCAAGAAGCTAAACGCTTACAAGATTTAGGAGAACACCCACAAATACCAACACTGTTTGCTTATTTTGAAGATAATGGTTTTCTCTATTTAGCACAACAGTTTATTAAAGGGGAAAATTTATTAGATGAATTAGAACAAAAGGGTAAATATAACGAGATTCAAATTAGAGAATTATTACTAGATTTATTACCATCTTTAAAGTTCATTCATGAACGTAATATTATTCATCGGGATATTAAACCAGAGAATATCATGCGCCGAGCCAGTGATGGTAAATTGGTATTAATTGATTTTGGGGCATCGAAAGAATTAACTACTGAAGTTCACACCCGAATAGGAACACGAATAGGTACTCATGGTTATAGTCCACTGGAACAAATACAAGGTGGTGAAGCTTATCCAGCCAGTGATTTATTTGCTTTAGGTGCAACTTGTTTTCATTTATTAACAGGGGTTAATCCTTTTAATTTATGGACAAGAAATGGTTTTAATTGGGTAAATAATTGGCGGCAACATTTACCTAGTCCGGTGAGTCAGGAATTGGGTAAAGTTTTAGATAAGTTGTTGAAAATTGATCTTCAAGAACGGTATGAATCTGCGGACGAAGTCATCAAAGATTTAAAAATTACTCCTACAGGTTATGTACGTCCAATAGCAAACACAAATTCAGCTTCGGGAGATCCTACTATATTAGATCGTAAAATAGATCGTCGCTGTTTTATCTATGGAGGATTATCTTTAGGCGCTGTAACTGTCGCATTGGTGGGAGGAACTTTATTTTCTGGGAAGCAAAATCAAACTTTAATTTCAAACAACCTGAAAACATTCAACTTTGAAGTGGTCAGCACTAACGCAACCGGAAACATCATTAACCGACGGAATGAAAGTGCAAAATATTTCACAGAAGATTTAGGAAATGGTGTGACATTGGAAATGGTGGAAATTCCAGGGGGAACATTTATCATGGGTTCACCGGCAAACGAAGCGGAAAGGAATTCAGACGAAGGACCACAACATCAAGTTACTGTTCCTAGTTTCTTCATGGGAAAATATGAATTGACACAGGCACAATATCAAGCTATCATGGGTAGTA
>LJOT01000098.1 GCA_001672075.1 Anabaena sp. CRKS33 | reverse complement strand
TACTTCTAAACGTGACCCTTTTTGCAAAGCAATTATTAACCAGTTAGTTAAATTTAGTGCTGAACACATCTTTACACAGAAATATGATTTTTTTGCCACTTATAATGAAGAAAAAAAAGGTGAAATATTTTTCCAAGGTTCAACTGATTTTGGCTGGAGATTTCCAATAGTCAGACAATATACTAATGAACCAAATCGCATGGCTAAAAAAGGAGATATACTTTTAAGTGTAAGAGCGCCAGTTGGTACATTGAATATTGCAGATAATGATTGCTGCATTGGTCGTGGTCTTGCAGCTATCAGAAGTAAATATGAATTTAATTCCTATCTTTTTTATGTAATGAAGTATTTTAAAACAATATTTGATCATCTTGATAATTCAGGAACAACATTTGGGTCAATTACTAAGGATGACTTATTTAATTTAAAACTTGTTTATCCAGATGAAGAACATCTCAAAAAATATGATTTAATGGTTTCTAAACACAACCAACTGATTTTAAATAATCATATACAAAATCAACAACTAACCCAACTAAGAGATTGGTTACTTCCCATGCTAATGAACGGACAAATTACCATTAAATAGGGCTTGCTGAAAAAGTGGGAAAAGGCAAGATCATAACTTCTTGGTTATTCAACATGAAAAATCCCAAAATGGCTTATTAGTTTCTCATTTGTAATGGTGATTCCATTTTGCCAAAGTTCATATTCACTGATATCAATATCCTCATTCCAAACCAACGCATAACCACCTGAATCAATGATAAAATTCCTGAAAAATGCCGGATTTTTTAAAGGATAAAACATTGGGTTATCTAATAATTTAGAGATATCATATTTTTTTAGTTCGTTATTTGTAAACTTAATGATCAAGTTATGATCATCTATAGCTTGAGCAGAAACAATACGAGCAGGTTTCATCAAAACTCTCCATTATTTTAAAGGTGGCAGTTTACTAAACTCTTGGCTATTCCACATATTGAGCAGTTCTTTCTGATATAATATAGCCCATTCTATTACCATTTTTTCAGCGCGACTCGGTAAATCTCCTTCAATAATTTTTAAAGACTCAATATCAACTAAGGCATTATACTCACCGTAAACTGCATGAAAATGAGGAGGTTGGTGATCACCAAAGAAAATTTTGATAACTATTCCGTAAAATCGTGTAACTTCTGGCATAAAGATTAATGAAAGACTAATATTATTGATTGTAGCCTCTCTGAAAGATAAAAACTACTGCCACCGATAGATCACCACTTACAAATACATTATTGCTTTTCAAAATCAACAACTAACCCAATTAAGAGATTGGTTACTTCTCATGTTAATGAACGGACAAATTACCATTAAATAACTGAAATTGCTAGTTATCTAATTAAAGTTGGTAATAGGTAATTAGTGATAAAATCCCTGTTTTCATCCTGTATATCCTGATTCTGACAGTTTACCTAACTAGTAACCTACGTTAAATATAAATTTTCAACCATACAACATTTAGAGAGTTGAGATTTTGCCAGTAAAATTAAAGAATTAATGAAAATTTCGAGTTTAAAAATTGGGCTTTTTACGTTAGCATTAAATGAGGCAATAAATAAATTCATTGTCAGGTCACAGATGCTATAATTGTATTATTCTGTGAAGAATTAGGAATTAAACCGCTGTTTTAATGGAGGATTTTATGCAAGTTAAAATTGAGTTACCTGATGAATTGGGAAAACAACTTTTGGAAATGCCTGAGATGCAGCTATTAGTACAGAAAGCTGTGGAAAAAATGTTATTAGAAGAGCAACAAAAACAATCATCTCAATTATTAGTTGATATAGTTAATGATTTGCCTGAATTTCCAACTTTCAAAAATCAAGATCCGTTAAATTTACAAAGAGCATTACGCGATGAATGGGATTAAGTATTTGTTAGATACAAATATCGTGATTGGTTTGCTTCAACGCGATTTAATAATTTTGGATATTTTAAACGATTGGTGAATGTGCTTATAGTGCAATAACTCGCATGGAGTTATTGAGTTTTCCATCTATAACACCCACAGAAAAAGAAGCTATTGTATTTTTATTAAGTCGTATGACATATTTAACAATTACACCAGCAATTGAAAATGAGACTATCAATTTTAGATATACTCACAAAACGAAACTGCCTGATTCTATTATTGCTGCAACTACCAAGTATCATGGACTTGAATTAGTAACGTTAGATAAGAAGTTAGCAAATAAGCTTAAATTAGATAACTGACAGCATTACATGATATTCATCTTAATAAACATTAATCTTTTTAGCACATCCTCCTCATCACCCAAGTTAACTTACAATTAAAAATAAAACATGACTAACTTACCAAAAGGATTAATCGTTTCCTGTCAAGCACCCATAAACTCCCCATTACATGATCCTTATGTAATTTCTGCAATGGCACAAGCAGCAGTAAATAATGGGGCTGTAGCAGTGAGAATTGACACACCTATTCATATCGAAGCGGTGCGGAAAAAAGTCCAAGTTCCCATTATCGGACTTTGGAAACAAGTCATAACTGGTTCTGATGTATATATTACACCACAATTTCATCACGCTGTGGCTGTAGCGGCTGCTGGTGCTGATATTATAGCTATAGATGCTACTACTAGATATCGTCCTGGTGATGAAAAGTTAGCAAATATTATTAATTTGATTCATGATCAATTAAATAAGCCGGTTATGGCAGATGTAGATACCTATCAAGCAGCACAATTAGCTGTTAATGCTGGTGCGGATATGGTGGGAACTACTCTTTTTGGCTACACTGGGGAAACTCAAGACTTTTCTCCTCCTGGTTGGGAATTACTGACTAAAATAGTAGAAAATATTGACACTTTTGTGATTTGTGAGGGTGGTATTTCTTCACCACAAATGGCCAAAAAAGCCCTAGATTTAGGTGCTAATGCTGTTGTTGTGGGTGGAGCAATTACTGGCATTGATTTGTTAGTTAAAGCTTATAATTTGGCATGGGAAAATTAAAATCTTCTCATTTTTGTGTGGCAAGATAGTCATAATATAACATATTATTCAAATAGGCTCATAAAATGCTAGGAAACACCCTTGTGGGCAGATACCAAATTACCAATTACCTGGGAGGTGGGGGATTTGGCGAAACTTATGTTGCTAATGATACGCATTTACCCGGTTTACCGCATTGTGTAGTTAAGAAACTTAAACCTCTGTCTAGTGATATTGCTACTTTGGAAATAGCCAGAAGGTTGTTTGACACAGAAGCCCAAGTTTTATATAAATTGGGGACTCATGACCGCATTCCGCAACTTTTAGCTTACTTTGAAGAAAATGCCGAATTTTATCTGGTGCAGGAACTTATTGTAGGTAATAACCTGAGTCAAGAATTAAAACCAGGTACAATTTTTACTGAAAATCAGGTAATTTCCCTAGTACAAGAAATTTTAGAAATTTTGGATTTTGTACATCAACAAAAAGTAATTCATCGTGATGTTAACCCTCGGAATATTCTGAGACGACAACAAGATGGTAAACTAATTTTAATTGATTTTGGTGCAGTTAAACAAATTACGACTAAATTAGTAAATTCCCCGGATATTACTAAGTCTACTGTCGCTATTGGCACACCTGGTTATATCCCTGGAGAACAGGCACAAGGAACACCCAAATTTAGTAGTGATATCTATGCTTTGGGAGTTATTGCTATTCAAGCTTTAACAGGATTATCCCCTGAACAATTAGAAAAAGATCCCGAAACTAATGAAATTATTTGGCAAAATTCCGCGACGGTATCTCTAGAATTTGCTCAATTTTTAAATCAAATGGTATGTTATGATTTTCGACAACGTTATGCTTCAGCGACAATAGCATTACAAGCTTTACAAAATTTGCATAAAAGTACATCGGAAACAATAGTTTTTTCTCCTGCAATTTTACCAAATCAAGTTAAAAATTCTCAAGTTAAAAAAGGGATATTCTGGAAATTACCCTTGGGGATATTTGTGTTAGTTATTGGTGCTATAGGTGGAATATTTATAATTAATCGCCTGAATAATAAAAATGCGATAGAATTATATCGTCAGGCAAATACTCTGCTGCAATTACAACGCTATCAAGAGGCTTTAGTAATTTATGAAAAAGCTGGAGATATTAAACCTGATTATCCTCAAGCTTGGTATGGTCAAGGTCAAGCATTATTTCTATTAAAGAAATATGAACAAGCTTTAATGGTCTATGATAAAGCTATTCAACTTCAACCTGATTATTTAGAAGCTTGGAATAATCGCGGGTTGGTTTTAGTAAATCTCAAACGTTATTCAGAAGCACTGGCCACTTTTGATAAAGCTTTAGAACTCAAAAATGATGCCCCTCAAGTTTGGCAAGCTAAAGGGGATGTTTTTATAAAAATTAATAACTATAATAATGCAGTTAAGGCTTATGAACAAGCGATTAATTTACAACCTGATAATTCTGAATTATGGTACAAAAGAGGATTGGCATTACAAAATCTGAAACAGTATGAGGAAGCAATTACAGCTTATAAAAAAACCATAGAATTAAAACCAGATCATGAATTGGCTTGGTATAATTTAGGTAATTGTTCGGTGAATTTAAATCGTTATGAATTTGCTCTGCAAGCTTATGATCAGGTGCTACAATATAATCAGAGTAACTTTCCCGCTTTGTTATCAAGAAGTAATATATTGATGACATTACGTAGGTATCCAGAGGCCATTGATTCTTTTAACCAAGTGATTAAATCCAATCCTCGACGGTATCAAGCATGGTATAATCGGGGTTGGGCATTACATCAAGTTAAACGTTATCCAGAAGCCATAGAATCTTATCAAAAAGCTATTTCTTTAAAGGCAAATGATTATTTACTGTGGTATAATCTGGGAAATACACAATATAGTTTGCAAAAATATCCAGAAGCGATCGCATCTTATAATAAAGCAATTCGCTATCAACCAAGTCATTATCAAAGTTGGTATAGTCGCGGTAATGCGCTATTAAATATGCAAGAATACAAACAGGCGATCGCATCTTATGATAAAGCTATAGAATATAAACCAGACTACCAAGAAGCTATAGAAGCCCGCACAAAAGCCCAAAATCCGCCAAAATTTATCATAAAATTCTAACTTCTTCTTTCTTCTCACCAAAATCCAGTAGAATATAAGATGCCAGTTATCCAATTAACTGAGAAAGATATCACATCCCTGCCAGCAGTCAAAATTATGGACGTATTAGAATTAAAACGCGAAATCGAAACATTGTCTAGCCGCCTGGGTAAAACCCAGGACTATCTTTGACGTACCTGCACTCAAAGCCAAAATTCATGACTTAGAACAAATTTCGGCCCAAACAGAATTTTGGGAAGACCAAACCCAAGCCCAAAACACCCTACAAGAACTCAATGATCTAAAATCCCATTTAGATCAATATTACCAGTGGCATTCTCACTTAGACGATACTAGGGTAGTTGTTGAACTATTGGAACTAGAAACGGACACAGCGCTATTACAAGAAGCGGAATCTACCATTACCAAACTCAATCATGATTTAGATCAATGGGAATTACAACAACTACTTTCTGGACCCTACGACGATAAAGGTGCAGTCTTAACAATTAACGCTGGTGCAGGTGGTACAGACGCGCAAGACTGGGCATTTATGTTAATGCGGATGTATACCCGTTGGGGAGAAGATCATGGTTATAAAGTTACCTTAGCAGAAGAATCCGAAGGTGACGAAGCGGGTATTAAATCTGCTACCCTAGAAATAACCGGACGCTACGCCTATGGTTATTTGCGTTCTGAAATGGGTACTCATCGCTTAGTGCGAATTTCTCCCTTTAATGCTAATGGTAAACGACAAACCAGTTTTGCGGGAATCGAAGTCATGCCACAAATAGATAATACCGTCAAATTAGACATTCCCGAAAAAGATTTAGAAATTACCACCACTCGTTCTGGTGGTAAAGGTGGACAAAACGTTAACAAAGTAGAAACCGCAGTCCGCATAGTTCACATTCCCACGGGGATAGCAGTCCGTTGTACAGAAGAACGGTCACAACTGCAAAATAAAGAAAAAGCCCTAGCCCGTCTCAAAGCTAAATTACTAATTATAGCCAAAGAACAACGCGCCCAAGAAATAGCAGAAATTCGTGGTGATATGGTGGAAGCGTCCTGGGGTAATCAAATCCGTAACTATGTATTTCATCCTTATCAGATGGTTAAAGACCTGCGTACAAATGTAGAAACAACAGCCATTACTGATATTATGAATGGTGAGATTGATATGTTCATTCAAGCCTATTTAAGACAAGAAAATCAGATAGTAGAAGCTTAGGGAAAGCAGGGTACGCTTAGTTATACTATCAGAATCAGGATAGCTAGGGATTAAAAATAGCAAATCCTCTTTTTGGGAACGAACCACAGAGGACACAGAAGACCCAGAGGTAGAGAGAAAAAAAGAGGTATTTACGTTTTGTTGAGGATTGCTATATATGAGGATTGTATAATTTGGCTGTGTAATAGCCTAATTTAGGTTAAGTATATGAACGGAAAAAACCAACATAAGTAACCAAAAGTAAAGTTGCCCAAAACCTGTTCCCTGTTCCCTGTTCCCTGTTCCCTTGTCATAACGACAATTTTTAACACCAACCTACTTAATAGTCTGCACTCCTGAGTCCTATTTCCCCGTAACCTGTTAAAGTAATAAAGGAAATTATTGGAAATTATTTGGAAATTATTGGAGAAGTTAATTATGGACAAGTCCCCTACCACAGAACCCCAACCCAGCTATGTTAAGCTGGCCATGCGGAACATGGTCAGAAAAGGCGGTACTTCCTTGAAACACTTTGCGTTAACTGCTGTAGGACTATTATCTGTCCTCGTTGGTTTAGCGTATCTGACCCGCTAAGGGGGAAAAATTGTGCCTTTACCAGTGGAATTATATTTAGAAAATTGTGTTGACGACTTTTCCCTAATTCCTCCCGAAACTTGGGAAAATTGGTTTCACGAGTGGTTAGAAGTTCTTAATGATTATCTACCAACTGCACTTAGTTATGAGGTGAGTTTGCGGTTGACAACTGATACGGAAATTCAAACCCTCAATTCCCAATACCGGGAACAGGATAAACCTACAGATGTTTTAGCTTTTGCATCTCTAGAAGCAAATTTACCACAAAGCGAAGAGATGCTGGCCTCTATGCCCTTGTATTTAGGTGATATTATTGTTTCTGTAGATACAGCACAGCGACAAGCACAACAGCAGGAACATGACTTATCTACAGAATTAGCTTGGTTAACGGCTCATGGTTTATTACATTTGTTAGGATGGGATCATCCTGAGGAAGAAAGTTTGATGGAAATGTTACAGCAACAAGTTATCTTACTTGAGAAGATAGGTATGATTATTAACTTAGAGGTATGGTAAATGTATATTTGTGTAAAATTGGGAATCTTAGTGATTACTTCATAGTCTAGTTATTTAAAATGGCCTACAATTGCCTCAAAGTTCATCTAGCTATGAAAATCGGTAGATTCTCTCTCTGTCATATATCATATTTTTTTATCTATGCCCTCAAAACTTTCGTCATCACCAACAAGTAACAGCTTACCACCGCTTGTGTCTAAAGACAGGGAACTTTCCTGGCAAATTGCCTCTAATTTATTTGTTAGTTTTAAGTACGCTTGGGCTGGAATTATCTATGGTTTTCAGACTCAACGTAATTTTCGCATTCATTTAGCTGTCTGCGCCTTGGCTATTAGTTTGAGTGTATTCTTAGGTCTAGAAGCAGTGGAAGTAGCTATAATTGCTGTTACCAGTGGGTTAGTTTTGACTTTAGAGTTAATGAATACTGCTATTGAGTCTATTGTAGACTTAACGGTGAAACAATCTTACCATGAATTGGCAAAAATTGCTAAAGACTGTGCGGCTGGGGCTGTACTTGTTTCTGCTTTAGTAGCAGTCTTAGTCGCCAGTACACTATTATTGCCTCCTTTGGCGACTTTAATCTTATCCAATTTCTAGATAGTGGGTTGTGAAAAATAGAGACGTTTCCTAGAAACGTCTTGAATATTTTAAGATGAAATTAGGCAAAAATTGTGATATTAGTCATTGATAATTACGACAGTTTTACGTATAATTTAGTCCAGTATTTGGGAGAGTTAGCCACGGATTTTCCTGTAGCTAATGATATCCAAATCGTACGAAATGATAAGATGACTGTAGAGGAAATTAAAACCTTAAACCCAGATGCAATAGTCATTTCCCCTGGTCCTGGTCGTCCAGAAGATGCGGGAATTTCCTTAGATGCGATCGCTCAATTTGGCGAAAAATTACCGATTTTAGGGGTATGTTTGGGACATCAAAGTATTGGTCAGGTCTTCGGTGGTAAAATAGTTTCTGCACCAGAATTAATGCACGGAAAAACCTCCCAGGTATCACACAAGGGGATAGGAATTTTTCAAGGGTTAGAAAATCCCTTGACCGCCACCAGGTATCATAGTTTAGTAATTGAGCGGGAAACTTGTCCAGAAGTATTGGAAATCACTGCTTGGGTAGAAGATGGTACAATTATGGGTGTGAGACACCGGAACTATCCTCACATTCAAGGAGTCCAATTTCATCCAGAAAGTGTTTTAACTTCTTTGGGTAAGGAATTACTCAGAAATTTTCTGCGAACCTTGTAAAGGTAAAAACAGATGAAAAGACGACAGTTGATAGGCTATACTGGGGCGGGTTTAATAACGGCTGTAATTACTAATTTAGGTTTGTCTGTTTCAGTAAATGCCCAATCTAGCGGTGTATCAATTCAGTGGTTAGGACATACTTGCTTTTTATTCACCACTGGAAATGTCAAAATTCTGATTAATCCCTTTCGCACTTTGGGTTGTACAGCTAAGTATCGTCCCCCAAAGGTTACGGCAGATTTGGTATTAATTAGTAGTCAATTATTAGATGAAGGTTATGTAGCAGGACTACCAGGAAATCCCAAATTGGTTTATCAACCGGGGGTTTACGAATTTAGGGGTGTTAATTTTCAGGGAATTACCACAGACCATGATCGTCACAATGGTAAACGATTCGGCAAAAATCTGGCTTGGAAATTCACCATAGCAGGACTTAATTTACTGCATTTAGGAGGCGCTGCAGCACCCCTGACCCTAGAACAAAAAATCCTCATGGGTCGTCCTGATGTATTATTTATTCCTGTAGGTGGTAGTGCTAAAGCTTACAATGCTCAAGAAGCAAAACAAGCCATTACGGTCTTAAATCCTAAGTTAGTTATTCCCACCCATTACCGCACTCAAGCTGCTGATACAAACCAGTGTGACATTACCCCAGTAGATGATTTTCTGACTTTGATGCAGGGTGTTAATATCCGCCGAGGTAATACTGACTCTATGGTAATTAATGCTAACAGTTTACCAGAAAATACGGAAATTCAGGTTTTGAGTTATAAATTTTGAGGTTACGGATTCAGATCCGCGATTTTTTGAAGGAGTTGGGGATGTTTTAAAGAAAATAGTCCTCATCTATAGGGGGTATAATAACATATTTAAAATTCTTTGTCAATATCTTCTCAATATCTTCTCAAACAAAAAAGCGATCGCTTCCCGTAATATTCTGGAAAGTGATCAGCTGATTCTGAATTTAGAAAGTCTTAGTCATACTGACAATATATCTTGACCAATAACTACTGATTAAATCAACCTGTATACCATTCTGGTGTCAGCTTATCTGCATCAGCGACAGGAGTTTCAGTAGCTAAAGTTCCGTCCATAGTCCAGATTTTATCAGCGGATGTTTGTTGATCACGCCAGTAAATATCAGTCTTGCCATCACCGTTGAAATCACCTAAAGATGCTGTCAAACCAGGGGTATTGCTAGGTAGGAAAGCTTCAGAACTGATGGTTGTACCATCCATCAACCAAGCGGTATTTGCACCTGTAGAGGCATTATGCCAAAAGATATCAGTTTTACCATCACCATTGAAATCACCGATTTTCGCAGTCCAATCTGTACTCAAGGTGCTGACAGTACCTTCAGTTACAAAAACGCCATTCATCGTCCAAATCTTATTTTCCCCTGTTTGGGAGTTGCGCCACAAAATATCAGTTTTGAAGTCACCATTAAAATCACCAAGAGTAGAAGTCCAAGAAGCATCTTGAGCCTGGAGATCATACTTAGTAGTTTGGCTACCATCCATAAACCAGACACTATTTTCACCAGTGGTGGTATTACGCCAGAATATGTCACTCTTACCATTACCATCAAAATCAACAATGGTTGCAGTCAATCCTGGACCTGTATTTTCTAGGACATTAGCACTAATTACTGTTGTACCATCCATTTGCCAAATGGCATTTTCACCAGTAGTTGCATTATTCCAGAAAATATCAGTTTTGCGATCGCCATTGAAATCGCCAATATTAGCAGTCCAACCTGGATCAACTCGATCTAAAGTTAGGTAATTAGCGACTCTTGTACCATCCATTAGCACAATCAAATTATCACCTGTTGTCTTATTGCGTAATAGGAAATCTGTCTTGTTATCACCATTAAAATCAGCAAGTTTGTAGTCATAAGCTGTTAAGTCATATTTACCTAAAGAACCCTGTTCTAAAACTTGTGTTCCGTTCATCAAGCGAACCAAAATTTCACCAGTTTGGACATTAACCCAAAGTTTATCTGTTTTACCGTCAGCATTAAAATCAGGAACAATAGCTGCACTGGTTAAATAAGGATTAGGATTAGGGTTAGCACTACCAACTGGTAATGGATTTGTTGGTAATTCTAATGGTGATTGAGGTGCAGAACTAGGAGGAAGCAAACTATCAAGAGGGTTTGTCAAATCAGTTGATTTTGCAAGGGATTCTGCTGCCCAAATGCTTGTATTTAAATCTAATCCTGTACCTGTAGGCATGATGTGTTTTTATGAGTAATTAATATCTATTTTTAATTTGCTTTTCATCAAGATTCTGTAAACAGTAAACATCTAGTTAATTATTTTGATTAAATGTCAGTATTTATAGATATTTCAATTATGTTTATAAATAAGAAATTTTCAAAATTAAAAGTAATATCTAAACAATCAACAAATATTTGATATTTTTTTAAATTTTATTGATTAAAGTCATGATTTAAAAACAAAATCCTGTTTTCTTGACATCGAGATCTCAAATAATATATGTATTGCTTTTATTCCTTTTGTTCCTTTGCGTTCTGGTAAGCATAAAACTCCACCTCTGTGTCCTCTGTGGTTCGTCCAAAAAAAAGATTGGTGAAGACAAATCAAGATAAAATTAGCTATTATAAGTAGAATTAGCAATTTTCTCGACAACATTCTCAGTAGTCTATAATTGTTAAAGCTAAAAACAACACTATTAATAAATTAGCTATGCAAACAGAATATCAGCAACGTCGTCAGGATTTAATGGACAAAATAGGCAGTGGTACAGCGATTTTCAGAAGTGCGCCCACGGCAGTTATGCACAACGATGTCGAGTATATTTACCGTCAAGATAGTGATTTCTTTTACTTAACTGGGTTTAATGAAGCGCAAGCAGTAGCAGTATTAGCACCTCATCATCCAGAGCATCACTTTATATTATTTGTGCAACCGAAAGATCCAGAAAAGGAAGTTTGGACTGGTTATCGTTGTGGAGTAGAGGGAGCAAAAGAATTTTATGGTGCAGATATAGCTTACCCCATGGCAGAATTAGATGAGAAGTTACCGCAATATTTAGAAAAAGCGGACCGCATTTATTATCATTTGGGACGCGATCGCAATTTTAATGATAAAATCATCCAACATTATCAAAGTTTACTGCGAACTTACCCTAAACGAGGTACAGGACCAATTGCGATCGCAGATCCTAGCTTTGTTCTGCACGATATGAGACTTTATAAAAGCACAACGGAATTAGACCTAATGCGTCAAGCTGTAGAAATTGCGGTAGAAGCTCATAATTATGCTTTACAAAGCACTAAACCGGGACGTTATGAATATGAAATTCAAGCCGAAATAGAACATCTTTTCCGGTTACGGGGGGGAATGGGACCTGCTTATCCTTCCATTGTTGCTGCTGGTAAGAATGCTTGCGTACTGCATTACATTGAAAATAACTGTCAAATACAAGAAAATGATTTACTGTTGATTGATGCTGGTTGCGCTTATGGTTATTACAATTCAGATATTACCCGCACATTTCCCGTTAGTGGTAAATTCACACCGGAACAAAAAGCATTATATGAAATTGTATTAGCTGCACAAAAACAAGCGATAGCAGAAGTAAAACCAGGTAATTCTTTCTATGCACCTCATAATGCAGCAGTGCGGATATTAACAGAGGGATTAGTGGAACTGGGTTTACTCAAAGGGGAAATTGATAAATTAATAGAGGAGGAAAAATATAAACCATTTTATATGCACCGTACTAGTCATTGGTTAGGTTTAGATGTGCATGATGTGGGAATTTATCAACATGGAGAAAACCCGCAAATTTTACAACCTGGCCAAGTGCTGACAATAGAACCCGGACTGTATATAGTCCCTGACACTAAACCAGCAGAAGACCAACCGGAAATTGACCCGCGTTGGCTAGGAATTGGGATTAGAATTGAAGATGATGTATTAGTTACTTCTGAGGGAAATGAGGTATTAACTGCGGGAGTTCCCAAGGAAATTAAGGATTTAGAAAGATAGAATCAAGAGATACTTACGTAATAATCCTAGAGACGTTCCAGGGAACAGGGAACAGGGGACAGGGAACAGGGAACAGGGAGGTAACAGGGGACAGGGAACAGGGAAGAGGTTTTGGGTAACTTTACTTTTCGTTACTTATGTCAGTTTTTTTCCGTTCACCTACTTACCACTATCTAAAAATACCCTTAAAAAACCCCAAACAGATTATCATAGAAATTTGAGGCTTGATGAAAAAGGTGATAATTACTTATGAGTACCAACAGTCTAGCCATTGTGAACTGGAAACCCTATAACCGACATAGGGATTTAATATTTGATGATCATAAACCATTGAGAACAAATCGTTACCAAATTGCTATGAATGTCTTCACTCGGTCATTACAGCAGCTTTGGTCTGACCGCAATGATTATTTTACTCAAGGTAATATGTTTATTTACTACAGTAGTAGCCAGGTTAAAAACCGTAATTTTCCGGGTTCTGACTTCTTTGCTGTTCTCAATGTTGATAGTAGTAATTCTCAAGCGGGTTCGGTAGTTTGGGAAGAAAATGGTCGCTATCTTGATATGATTGTCGAATTAATGTCACCAGCTACAACAGAAATAGATAGTGTCAAAAACCACCTCAAAAATCAGATTTTCCGCACCTCGGATTATTTTCTTTACAACCCCTTTGACCCCAATTCTTTGCAAGGATGGCATTTAGATGATAACCAAGAATATCGGTCTTTAACACCTAATGAAAATGGTTGGTTTTGGTGTAGACATTTAGGTTTATGGTTAGGAACTTGGGAAGGAACTCTAGATAGGGAAACTGCAACTTGGTTGCGCTTTTATGATATTTCTGGTAATTTAGTTTTGTTAACACAGGAAGCTGACAAAGCACAAGTAGAAAATGTTAAAGTAGAAGCAGAGAAGTTTAAAATTCAAGCGGAAAATGCTAAAGCTAAAGCGGCAAAATTAGCTGCGAGATTAAGAGAATTGGGTGAAAATCCAGATATGTTGTGATGTTTTTCTATCAGTTACAGCAGTTTTTATATATTGATAGCACACCCTGAATTAATCCACTGCTTTGCTAGTTTGTATCGCTTTTGATATTGATCAGATTATTATAGGAAGGAGTTTAGGGCTTGATGAAAAAGGTGATAATTACTCATGACTACCGACAATAATCTAGCCGTTGTGGACTGGGAAGCCCATAACCCACCAACAGATTTAATATTTGATGATGGTGAACCCTTGGAATCAAATCGTCACCGTATTGCTATGAATGTCCTCATTCGTTCGTTGCAGCAGCTTTGGTCTGACCGCAATGATTATTTTACTGGGGGCAATATGTTTATATACTACAGCAGTAGCCAAATTCGCAATCGTGATTTTCGCGGTCCTGATTTCTTTGCTGTTCTCAATGTTGATGGTAGCAATCCTCGACAAGGTTGGGTAGTTTGGGAAGAAAATGGTCGCTATCCTGATGTAATTGTGGAGTTAATGTCACGGTCTACAGCAGGAATAGATAAGGGGACTAAAAAAGACTTGTATGAACAGACTTTCCATACTTCAGATTATTTTGTCTATGACCCATTTGATGCCAATTCTTTACAAGGATGGCATTTAGATCATGAACAACAATATCAACCGTTGACACCCAATGAAAATGGTTGGCTATGGTGTAGACGTTTGGGTTTATGGTTGGGAACTTGGGAAGGAACTATAGACCGGGAAACTGCAATTTGGGCGCGGTTTTATGATGTTGCTGGTAATCTAGTTTTGTTACCAGAGGAGGCTGCTAAATTAC
>LJOT01000004.1 GCA_001672075.1 Anabaena sp. CRKS33 | reverse complement strand
TCCTAAACCTCGCACCTCTCGCTATGGTGCTGATAAATCCCCAGAAATTAGATTAAATAGAGAAGACAAGCCTTATACTCCTAAACCTCGCACCTCTCGCTATGGTGCTGATAAATCCCCAGAAATTAGATTAAATAGAGAAGACAAGCCTTATACTCCTAAACCTCGCACCTCTGGCTATGGTTCTGAGCAGTCTTCAGAAATCACATTAGCTCAAGGTAAATCCTTCAATGCTAGATACAGTCCTTCTTACCCATCTTCTCAGCCGTCTTCAGAAATTACACCCACGGAAGAAAGTGATCTCATTTACGGTCGTCACCCAGTTTTAACTGCTTTGGAAAATGAACGTAGCATTAACAAGCTGTGGATTACTACCCGCCTCCGTTATGATCCCAGATTTCATCATTTGATTTTGCAAGCTAAGGATAATGGCGCAGTTATTGATGAAGTTGAACCAATGCGGTTAGACCAAATTACTGGTCGGGCTAATCACCAAGGAATAGCTGCTCAAATTTCTCCTTATTCCTATACTGAATTAGAGGATCTGATTACTAAGGCTAAATCTATTACTGATCCTGTAATTGTTGTTGCCGATGGTATTACTGATCCCCACAACTTAGGGGCAATTATTCGCACCGCAGAAGCTATTGGCGCTCATGGTTTGGTGATTCCCCAAAGAAGGGCGGCCGGAATTACTTCCACGGTGGTGAAAGTGGCAGCGGGAGCATTAGAAACCTTTCCTGTAGCTAGAGTTGTTAATCTCGGTCGGGCTTTAGAACAGTTAAAAGAAGAAGGTTTTTGGATTTACGGGACTGCTGTTACAGGTAGCGAACCATTGCAAAGCGTTAAATTTAGTGGTCCGGTGGTTTTAGTCGTGGGTGGTGAAGGTGAAGGTCTGGGAATGTTAACACAGCGTTCTTGTGATGTTTTGGTATCTATTCCCTTACAGGGTAAGACTCCTAGCCTCAATGCTTCCGTGGCAACCGGTATGGCACTTTACGAAATTTATCGTCAAAAATCGCAAAATACGCTGTACTTTGATAAACTACAAACAATTGCTTTGAAAAAAGAATAATCAAAGGGGTTTGTAGTTAAACCAGTCGGGGTAAAATTGGACAAAGCTGATTTAGTGGACAAATATCCACGAAATCAGCAACTATAAAGAAATGTAAAAGATAATAAATTTAACCTATTCTCACACACTCAGTCACACGTTTATCAATCAGCACAAACCATGAAAACAATTTGGAATAACCTTCAAGAAGGTTTGATTAATACATTAAATGCCCTGGGACTTGCTTGGTGGGTTAAAATTATTACACAGAATCCCAAGTGTACATACTACTTCGGTCCATTTTTCAGTTCTGTGGAAGCAAATAAAGCCAGTATTGGCTATATAGAAGATTTGGAAATTGAAGGAGCGCAGGGAATTATAGTCAATGTAGAACGTTGTAAACCTAGTGTGTTGACAATTGCTGAAGATTTGGGGGAATGGATTGACCGTAAAGTAAAGCCTGTCTTTAGCGGTCAAATATAGTCTCACAAGTAATTGGGCTGTCACAGTTCCCAGTATCAGCCTGGGAACGGTTTTTGTATAACGTTAAAATAGTACAAATATTGAAAATCTCAAAGATGCTATCAATTGTGTTTTCATGCCTGCCATTATTGATGCGAGAATAGCATTTATGCAAGCCATTAAAAAATAGTATCATCGAGGGTGATTTGGATAATTCATCTCACCCTCTGCTGACTAGATGATGTAAAACAGTTAAAACTGTTACCTGTTCCCTGTTCCCTGTTCCCTGTTCCCTGTTCCCTGTTCCCTATTCCCTGTTCCCTGTTCCCTGTTCCTAAACAAGAGTTACATTTAAGGATCTTCTGGAAACACCCATTTTGGTGGTTCTGTCATTTTTTTCCGCAATCTTTCTTCAGCTATTTCTAGCATTTTGTCTAGGGAAGTTTCAGCGATAAATTTTGAAGTTGATTCTCTAAACTCGATATTGGGACATTTATCACCTAAAACACACCCGTTAACACAAGCTTCAGCACAGTTAATTTTTTGTTCCATAATTAATTCCGTCAGAATTTTTACTATTATTGGTAATGGGTAATTACCTTATTTCTTTCTTAAACTAGTGTACTGTAGGGGTTTAAGATTGTGCTTTTCTTCTATCCCGGAAGTAGAATAACTCTTCATGTCTGAATTATTGGCTAATACTGGAACTATTGCGGCGATCGCTACTGCTGTTGTCCCTCAACAAGGTAGTGTAGGTATTGTGCGGGTTTCTGGTGATCATGCCATGGCCATCGCTCAAACTCTATTTTATGCCCCAGGGGGACAAATTTGGGAAAGTCACCGGATTCTTTACGGTTATATCCGTCAACCTGAAACCAAGCAAATTATTGATGAGGCTTTATTATTGATCATGAAAGCCCCCCGTTCTTTTACCCGTGAAAATGTCGTAGAATTTCATTGTCATGGGGGAATTATGGCGGTACAACAAGTATTACAATTATGCTTAGAAAATGGCGCGAGATTAGCCCAACCGGGAGAATTTACTTTAAGAGCATTTTTAAATGGTAGGTTGGATTTAACCCAAGCGGAAAGTATCGCTGATTTGGTGGGAGCAAAATCACCTCAAGCTGCTCAAATGGCTTTGGCTGGGTTACAGGGTAAATTAGCCGAACCGATTCGCAAATTACGGGCTAATTGTTTGGATATTTTGGCAGAAATTGAGGCCAGAATTGATTTTGAGGAAGATCTACCACCTTTAGATCAAAAAAGAATTATTACCGAAATTGAACAAGTGACTGGGGAAATTAACAAATTATTAGCAACAAAAGATAAAGGTGAATTATTACGAACTGGGTTAAAGGTGGCGATAGTGGGGCGGCCTAATGTGGGAAAATCAAGTTTATTAAATGCTTGGAGTCGGAGCGATCGCGCCATTGTCACAGATTTACCAGGAACAACCCGCGATGTGGTAGAATCTCAATTAATTGTCGGCGGGATTCCTGTGCAGGTGCTAGATACAGCGGGGATTCGGGAAACAACAGATCAAGTAGAAAAAATTGGTGTAGAGCGATCTCATCGTGCTGCTAATGCTGCTGATTTGGTCTTATTTACTATTGATGCTACCGCAGGTTGGACACCAGCAGATGAAGAAATTTATGTACAAGTCAAACATCAGAATGTAATTTTAGTAATTAATAAAATTGACCTGATTTCATTAGCAGAACAGGAAAACCTTAAATCCCAAATCCTAAATCCTAAATCCCAAATTCTCACGGCCGCAGCCATAAATCAAGGAATTGATCGGTTAGAAATGGCGATTTTAGAAATAGTTCAAGCCGGAAAAGTTCAAGCTGCTGATATGGATTTGGCAATTAATCAACGCCAAGCAGCAGCTTTAATAAAAGCGAAAAGCGATTTAGAACAACTGCAATTTACAATCACTGAACAATTACCCTTAGATTTTTGGACAATTGATTTAAGAGGTGCAATTCAAGCCTTAGGAGAAATCACCGGTGAAGAAGTTACAGAATCAGTTTTAGATCGGATTTTCAGTAGGTTTTGCATTGGTAAATAAATCAGATCAGTTCATATTTTTTATTCAGTAATATCGCTATTTTAATATTTCCTAACATTTAGTTGTATTGGGATTTTCAAATTTCCCAGGTTCACTAACGAACAATTGATTTAAAATCACCTTACCTGAAGGATCTATTACCTCTAATCTGATCAATTCCCGTTGCACAATTTGCCAAGAAACTCGATATTTATATTTACCATTGGTCCACGTGAATACCGGACGCGCTTGAGTACCAGATGCTTTAGCACCAATTAAACAAATTTGTTTACCTGTTTTGAGATTTAAGTTTTTGTAGTAATATTTACCCTGAGCTTGCCAAAGTGTTAAATTCCAACTGGGTGGTTGTAGTTGTCCTTCGACATCAAAAAATTTTCCCTCTGGAAAAGCAAGATTAGCTACAGCTTGACTCGGAACACAAACATCTGCAACTATGGGTAAAGAAAGACCCAAAACTAAGGAGAGGGCTATGGCTTTGATTTGCATGATAATTATTCACTCAACACTAACTCAACACTAATATTACTCTTCTATTTTTTAGAGCAACTTGATTCTAGTTATAATACTTAATTGTATCATTCCTTGCATAAATATTAAATATTGTCATAAAACATTGTCATAAAACTTGAAATAATCCGTTATATGTGAAGAAAGTTGTGGAAGCATTGCAATTTGTAACTATTTTGTACAACCATTAGGCATAATCCTTTAGACTAGATTTCCATAGAAATATCAAACATTGAAAATGGAGACAAGGACAAATGACTACGGTAAATTTATCTGGCCATGAGTTTGTAGTTGCTATTTCCTCAGTCGCTTGTATTCTCGGTTTATGGTTGCTAAATGATGATCATCAAGAAATAGACAATATCCAAGAAACAGAAGCAGATTTATTAAGAATGACTTTTGGTTATTGGTTAGTTTATTGTCTGGCTTTTGCTATGGAAAAAGTATTTTTATTTAATGAGGAAGCTATAATCATATTTTTGAGAATTACTACAGCTTTGTCATATTTTTTAACATTTTCTTGTATCTTGAGTTTACCGTTACATAAATTTGCAATTCATAAAATTGAAGAATAATCAAAAGTCAAGGTTAAAACTGAATTTAGTTCTAACCTTGCTATTTGTAAATTCATAATTTACGCAATTTTCATAGCAATAGCGATCGCACTTTCCAGTTCATCCTGTAGTAAAGTTGTGAGGATAAACACCTCTTGTACTGTTTTACCCTGACGCGCAATGATTTTATAACCACCGCGAATGGGTACTGACACACGCAACTGCATTTTTGGAGCATGACCCCTGGCTCTGCCAATAACCGCCGGTGTGACAGTCAAAATGCCGTTTTGTTGACATAAACGTTCTAAGATGGGAATTAGACCGGGAATATGGGTAGAGTGATTCCAAACAAGTCTACCATCGGTGGGTTTAGACATATTAGGCTGGCTCTAGGGGAGCCATTGTCAACCCAGCGCGACGTAGTTGCTGGTGGTATAATTCCGCTGGTTCTTGGGGTCCTGTCCAGACAATTGCTCGTCCTTCGTAGTGAACCTGATTAGTCAGATCCCACGCGCGATCGCCTGACATACCGGGAATATACTTCATTAAGCATTCAGCGACGTGCTGAAAAGTATTAAAATCATCATTCAAGACAATCACCTTATAATTAGGATAGGTTTTGCGAGTCACTTGATTAACCCGGTCAGGTGTCACCGTTGGTGCTGAGGCCATAGTATACACATCCACAAGTTTTGTCACCATAGAAAAATGAGCCAAAAACGACTTTGTTCAAACTAAGATTACAAATAACTAGTTTAATCTATTGCTGACTGGGTTAGTAGTCAAGCACAAGCCGATAATATGTCAAAATATTAATTGATATTGATCATGTAGATCATGTAATTAATACTTTACCTTTTCAGGACTGAGGATATAAGATCCAGAATACAATTGAAATCAGAATATATAAACATGATAACAGGTGCGAAAATGAACACCTTTTCACTGTATACAAATGATTTTCATGCTTGGACTCAAGAACAGGTTAATGTACTCAAAAATCAACAATGGGATAGATTAGATACTGTTAACCTAATTGAAGAATTAGAAACCTTGGGAAGAAAAGAAAGACCAGAATTAAGAAATAGATTAGCCCTATTGCTAGGACATTTATTAAAATGGCAATTTCAAACAGAAAACCGCAGTAGTAGTTGGTTGAGTACAATTCGAGAACAACGTATGCAAATCAAACTACTTTTACATGGGAATCTTATTTTTGAGAATCACATTTTATCTAGCGCCAATCATCCCAATTTTGGTTAAAAATAGAAGTATCAGGAAAAGCGGTAGGATTACCATTTTCCGTTAAAATCTGTTGTAAAATTTCTAATTGTGGTTCTTGTCTAGGTAAATCATTAACCAATTCATAGGGGTCAATTCCCTGTTTTAGCGCGAAACTAGCCACAGTTCCCGCAGCAGCACCAGCAGACCATTCAAAAGAATGAACTCGATAAGCAGCAGCAGCAATATGACTAGTAGCAATACTTTTTCCTCCTACCAATAGATTATCAATTTGTTGGGGAATCATTGCCCGGAGTGCAATTTGGAAAGGATAAGCAAAACCCGCACCTCTTCTTTCTCCTGCACGTTCCGTATTACCAGGTAATTCCGGTGGGGTTTTTGTCATACAAGGATGAAAATCTATCGCATAATGACCAATACCTACAGCGTCAGGATAAATTGTAGAACGACTTCTGCGAACAACTTTTTCTGGGGAAATTTTACCCATAATTACAGATGTTACTTCTAAACCAGCCACTGTTGCTTTTAAATTGCGATACATATTTGCTGGGAGATTTTTTCGATAATATTCATCATTATAATTACGACGAGAAATATCAACTTCCCAAATCCCAAAACCTTCCGGTTGTCCCCAACTAGGACGGCCAATAATACGTCTTCCTTCCCTCATATAGGGGTATTTAGATAAACCATGAACTGTCCCCATAGGTGAATCTAAACCTGTTAAAAAACGGATATTTGTTTGCGGTTTTTTCACCCCTTGTCCTAATTGAGAATCTGTAGTTCCTGCATACAACCAATAAAAATAAGAAAAAGCCTTTTCTTCAGCTTTGCGGAGGGTTTCTGTGCGTAGTCCACCTTGCCAACCTCCTGGTTTTAACTGTCCAGAATTTTCTAATTGTTGACGAGTGTAAATTAGATTATCTGCGGCTGTTCCTGGACGGTAATCATTTCCCCAAGTCCAGTTTTGCATGGAAATATCCCCTGGTGTGGGTACGGTAAATTTCACACCATTAAAGTTAGTTAATTGTCCTGTTTGGGGACTCCAAATTCGGCGATAGGTAAATACTAAATCAAAGTTTGCTAATCGTTTTAATTCATAACTAAAATATGGTGCATATTGGGGATAAAATGACGGCATTGTGATTTGTTGCGGTGATTTTGTTGCCTCCATAGCAAAGGTATAAGTAAAACCTTGAGTACAATAAGGATCATTGGTTGTGCTAGAAGATGAAGGTTCAAGGTGAGAAAGTGCATCAATTCCTAAACGGTAAGGAACATCTGCTAAAGCAATAATTTCTCCGGTTTCACTTGTGTCTATAACATACCATTTGCCCAACTTATTGGGAGTTTGTTTAGGAAGAAAACGAATAATAGTTTTCCTGAATAGAGATGAGTTTTTATAACTATAAGCATCGGCAATGGTTTGGGATAAAGTATTAGTATTTAAAGGTGGTGTACCTGGTAGTGGTTGATGTTGAATTGCGATCGCATTATTAATAATTTTGCCATCTTGACTAATTTCTAGATCTTTAATTACTGTATTCGGAAAAAATTGTAATTTTCCCTTACCTTTCTTTTCGGCATCTTTGAGCATTTGTGTGATAATATCATGAGCATCACCAGGGAGAAAACAAGAATCACTTACCCAACATTCACCAGGGTTAAGTTTACCATATTTGCGTTCAATACGGTTTCTTAATTCGGAATAACCGCGAGAATAGAATTGTTTAGCTCGTTGAGTTGGTCTTTCGTCTAATGCAGATGTTCCTTGAGAGGAAATTTGTCCCCCCAACCAGTCGGTTATTTCTGTTAAACAAACTGTTCTTCCCGCAAGTAAGGCTTCATAAGTTGTTGCTACTCCTGAGAGTCCACCACCCACGACGAGAAGCTCACAGTTGACCGTTTTATCTGGAGTCCGTGGTGGAGTAGCTGTAACCCCATAAGGAGCGAGGAAGGTGGTAAATAAGCTAAAACTGATGAATGTTTGTAAGCCTTTCTTGTATCTTTGTTTCATGGTTTTTGCACTCTGTACACTACTATGTCAAATTATATAGGGTATCTTTAAGGAAAGGTTAATACTTCATTTTACATGATTATGGTACTTAAAGTCCGTGGACTTAAAGACATTAATAGCTTTTAATTGTCTTCATGACAACATCTAACAGTAAAAACGTCCAAAAAGAATTTGGTCATCGTCTACGTCAAATTTAATTCCAGTTAAAACCAGAGAAACAACTGGTGGTGGTCACGCTTTACTTTTTACCAGAGATATTAACCAAGCAATTGAAAAAGCGAAAAATGATGGATATAAATGTATTCCAATTATCATAGCTGAAGCGTGGAAAATAGATTTTGATTCCTTGAAATCGCCAGAATTTATTCACATTGATAAAAATCCCAATCAAATAATTGAATTAGAACCATTACTCAATCATAAACTCAAGGAGATTTTAGATATTTTCCAATCAATTGAATAATTATGTTGAGAAAATTCGCTTGATGGCAATTTTACAGTAATCTTCATTAAGTTCAATACCAATAAATTTCCGTCCTTTCTTCATAGAAACTAATCCTACAGTACCAGCACCAAAAAAAGGATCAAGAACTATTCCCCCTTCAGACGACCCCGCTAAAATACATGGTTCTATTAATTGTTCTGGGAAAACTGCAAAATGTGCCTCTCTAAATTTAGATAAAGGAACTTCCCAAACTGTTCTTTTATTTCTACCTTGAGGATGAAATGCTTGGTCCCATCTGCCGTTATGTAAATTAGAATTACCTGAATTTTTGCCTTGTTCTGGAGTTCCCCCTTTTTTACCTAAATGATTGCGTCCTCCCCGCATTTTACTATTTTCAGAAAAAGTTACATGAGGTTCACGAATAGCATCTGCATCATAGTAATACTTGGAACTTTTGGCAAATAAAAACATATATTCGTGATCGGTTGTTGGACGGTTTTTAACAGAAGATGGCATGGCATTAGGTTTATACCAGATAATATCCGATCTTAAAATCCATCCTCTTTCTTTAAGAGCTAATGCCAATTTCCAAGGTAGTCCTGCTAAATTTCCATCTATATATTTATCACCCAAATTGATCCAAAGCGTCCCATCTTCTTTTAAAACTCTTTTGACTTCATCAAATACTTCTAAAAGTTTGTTTACATATTCATCTGGATTTTCTTCAATTCCAATTTGTTCTTCTCTACAGTAGTCTCGTTGACCATAATAAGGAGGACTTGTGATCACCGTTTGCACTAATGAATCTGGTAGTTTTTTTAGAGAATTTAAAGCTTCTCCATTGATGAGAAAATTTGCTTGCTGGAAATTAACTTCACCAATATCGTCTATTTTCACTACTAGTTTTCTATCTAGATTCGCAAACAGTGGTAGATTTGCAGTTATGTAATCCAACACAGAATTTACTTTAACTCTTAGATGTTACTTTTAATCATTTTAAGCCATTTCAGCTTTAAAAGCAACCAGGGGTTAATTCTAGATGTCCTCTCTTTGATTTATCCATAATTCCCTCCTAGAATAGCTGATATTTCACCCCAAATCTGTTAATATCAAAAAGCCTAAAAATTCAGTAACCTGACACAAACCATCTATCATAGATGCAGTATAAACACACCGTTATCAAAACTAACCACCGACTAGGGAAAATTGTCATGAAGAACAAAAACCCCATATTATCAAATCTAGCTTTAAAAAGCACCATTTTCTTTTCACCTTTACTGCTATTAACGGCTTTTATTAGCCAAAGCATTGTACCATCCGCTACCGCTCAGGTACTATCAAATCAGCGCCAGGAAAAATTAGCGCAAAAACCAGTCAAATCTGATTTAGAAATTGCTTTTACTCGCACAAATACCTTAATCAATATTTGGTTAACTATTTTAAGTTTATTTCCTGTAGCTTTAATTGCGGTATTATGGTTTTTTCGTCGGGCTATAATTAGGGAAATTGTAGAACGAGGAATGCAACAAATTCAAGGGATTGAAAATTTGCAAACTCAATTAACTACAGTTCAAACAGAAGCTAAAAACCTGATTCGAGAATCTCAAAATACTACCCAAGAATTAGCACAGGAAGTTGATAATCTTAAACAAAAAATTCAGGGTGAACAAGAAAATTTATCCATTCTTTTATCTGATTTACCTAAATCAAAACAAGAGTTTTTAACAGCTTTGGAAATTGAGGTGAAATCTGCTCAAGAAAATATCAGTAATTTAGAGTTTACATTGAATACTCAATTAGAACGATTAAATTTATCTGCTCAACAGCAAAAAATTACAATTGACAATATCAAAAAATTAGAAACTGAGCTATTTTCTGAATTTATCAAACTCAAGTTAGAAGTGGAAAATCAAAAGGATATTGCTATTATTGACATTGAACAATCTCGCAGTAATCTCATATCTCAATTTCAGGTAGTAGAGTCAGAATCTCAAGCACAAAAATATCAGACTTTTGAGAATTTAGTCAAATTACAATCAGAATTTACCGGTGAATTATCTCAATTTCAATTAGATGTTAAAAATCAAAAAGATATAGTTATAGAGAATATCGAAAATCTCAATAATGTATTCAAATCTGAAGTTACTGAATTAAAGACTGATACCCAAATCCAAAAATATCAATTTATTGAGGATTTATCTAGATCCCAAAGTGAATTTTCTCAGGAACTTACAGAATTAGAAAATACAGCTATGGAACGACAACAGCAAGTTATAGAGAATTTAGAACAATCTAGAGAATTATTTACATCTCAGTTTTCAGATTTACAAAATGATGTCCAAAAACAGCAAATTACTACTTTGGAAAATTTGCAGAAATTAGAAAATACGGCTATGGAACGACAACAGCAAGTTATAAAGAATTTAGAACAATCTAGAGAATTATTTACATCTCAGGTTTCAGATTTACAAAATGATGTCCAAAAACAGCAAATTACTATTCTGGGAAATCTGCAAAAGTTAGAAAGTGAATTTTCTCAGCAACTTACAGAATTAGAAAATACAGCTATGGAACGACAACAGCAAGTTATAGAAAATTTAGAACAATCTGGAGAACTATTTACATCTCAGTTTTCAGATTTACAAAATGATGTCCAAAAACAGCAAATTACTACTTTGGAAAATTTGCAGAAATTAGAAATTAATGCTCAACAACGTAAAGATATAATTCTCAAAGAACTAGCGGAAATTACACCTCCCTCAGTCATAGAAAAAGCACCAGAAACATCTCTTAATGATTATTTAAAAGAAGCAGAAAAGCTATTTTTAGAAAAACGTCATCAAGACGCTTTAGCTATTTATGAACAAATCATTAAAATTCAACCTGAAAATCCAGAAAACTGGCTCAAACGTGGTATTCTATTCAATAGATTAAACCGCTATAAAGATGCTATTATGTCCTATAATCAAGCTATTAAAATTAATCCTGAATATCATCAAGCTTGGTGTGATATTGGTGTATCCTGTGGAAAATTAGGAAAACATCAAGAAGCTTTTAACTGTTTTGATAAAGCTATTAAAATTCAACCTAATGATGGAGTTGCTTGGGTAAATCGTGGTTTATCTTTGGTAGAGTTAGAACGCTATGAAGACGCACTTGCTTCTTTTGATAAAGCTTTAGAATTTCAACCTAATTCTCATAAAATTTGGCATAAACGCGGTTATACTTTAGTTAGGTTGGGAGAAGATGATCAAGCAATTAGCAGTTTTGATAAGGCCTTAGAAATTAAACCTGATTATCATATTGTATATTATCACAAAGCTGCTTGTTATGCACTACAAAGACAAGTTATATTAGCTTTAGAAAATCTGCAAAAAGCCATGGAATTTAATCCTAATTATCGGGAAGACGCTGGAAATGATATTGATTTTGATGATCTGAAAAATGAGCCAGATTTTCAAGTATTAATTCAGGGTTAAAACTTGCGTTGGGTTTTTATTTAACCCAAACCACAATTTTCTTGAGTCTGTTTTAAAATATGTTCTATGTTAACTAATTAATCTGGAGGATTTAGGATATAATATTCTTGTTTTTGGAAACATTGTCTTATTTGTAATTGGGTTTTCACCTCTTTTTTGTTTATGACTATTCAACTTACTGTTCCGGGAATGTCTTGTTCTGTTTGTGCTAATAAAATCACTAATGCGGTGAAAATTGTTGATGTTAATGCTATTGTGGAAGCTAACCCCCAAACAAAACTTGTCAATGTAGATACTCAAGCTTCAGAAACTGCTATCAAAGAAGCTTTAATTGCTGCTGGTTATCCTCCTTCCTAATGCTAGGGTGCGTTTTGCGTAACGCACCCTAAATCAGATGATTTCTTATTTTCTCAATTAAGTCGCGGGAAAAAAGAAGATTTAGGGGTTGACAATTGATTTAAAATTTGTTATAATGTCGAAGACGAGGAAGAACTATCTCCAAATAATGCGGGCAAGATGCCTGCACCACAGGAGTTTGATCATTAATATCTGTACTTAATAATACTAAGAATTAGTGTATAGTTTGTTTTAACTGACTTAATCCCTTTGATTCTCGTTAATTTATAAATTTATAAATTATAAATTATAAATTAAAATTGTCTCAATTTCTTATTGATTTCTATTATTTAATTCTCTGGCTTATTTAATGGCTTTATTTTGTTGAATTTTCGATGATCTAGATTACTTAATAAACACAAAATCAACTTTCATTTTCTGGTTTTGATTGACTATTTTGGCCGATTGGATAGTATTTGTGCAAATGGGGTGACAATGTGTTAGAATTATAGCAAAATATGACAACTATTCAAAGTTTATTTGACATAATTTTGTATTTTGTCAAGTTGAAGGCTAAAATCTACATTTTTTGGAGTTTTGGAGTCTATGACAACCTCACAGGAGAGGATTATCCCGACAGATTTGCGAAATGAAATGTCGCGGTCTTATCTAGAATACGCTATGAGCGTCATTGTGGGTCGGGCGTTACCAGATGCTAGGGATGGTCTAAAACCTGTGCATCGTCGCATCCTCTATGCTATGCACGAACTAGGTTTGCTACATGATCGACCCTTTAGAAAATGCGCCCGTGTTGTAGGGGAAGTATTGGGTAAATATCACCCCCACGGTGATACTGCGGTTTATGACGCTTTGGTGCGGATGGCACAGGATTTTTCCATGCGATCGCCCCTGATCAATGGTCATGGTAACTTTGGTTCGGTAGATAATGATCCACCGGCGGCTATGCGGTACACAGAATGCCGATTGCACGCATTAACAAGTGTCGCTCTTCTGCAAGATATTGAAGCAGAAACCGTAGATTTTGCTGATAACTTTGACGGTTCTCAACAAGAACCAACGGTTTTACCCTCCCGCATTCCCCAACTCCTGTTAAATGGTTCTTCGGGAATTGCGGTGGGAATGGCGACAAATATTCCTCCCCATAATTTGGGAGAATTGATTGATGGATTGGTAGCATTAATACATAATCCTGAAATTACTGACATTCAGTTAATGCAGTATATTCACGGACCTGATTTCCCCACCGGGGCGCAGATATTGGGAGTCAGTGGCATTAAAGACGCTTATACCACGGGTCGCGGTTCAATCACCATGCGGGGTGTAGCTAATATTGAAACCATTGAACAACGTAACCGTCCAGACCGGGAAGCAATTATCATCACCGAATTACCTTATCAAACCAATAAAGCCGCATTAATCGAAAAAATTGCCGAATTGGTGAATGATAAGAAAATCGAAGGTATTGCAGATATCCGCGATGAAAGCGATCGAGACGGTATGAGAATCGTCATCGAATTAAAACGTGATGCCTATCCCCGTGTCGTTTTAAACAACCTTTATAAGCAAACTCCCCTACAGGCTAACTTTGGGGCGAATATGTTGGCATTAGTCAATAGCGAACCTCAAACCCTTAGCCTCAAACGATTCCTCAGCGTTTTCCTGGACTTCCGCATTTTCTCCATAGAACGCCGTACTCGCTACGAATTACGGAAAGCAGAAGAAAGAGATCACCTATTGCAAGGATTACTAATTGCTCTGTCACAATTAGATGCAATTATTGTTTTAATTCGTCATGCACCAGACGCACCCACAGCCAAAGGAGAGTTAATTAGCAATTACGGACTTTCCGAAGTGCAAGCAGACGCAATTTTACAAATGCAGTTGCGACGGTTAACAGCCCTAGAAGCGGATAAAATTCGCCTGGAACACGAAGAATTACAAGTTAAAATCACCGACTTACAGGATATTTTAGCCAGACGGGAACGGGTTTTAGAAATCATTGAAACAGAAATCGGACAAATTAAAGCCAGCTTTGCTACACCCCGCCGCACGGTTATCACCCATGGAGAAGGAGATATAGATGACATTGACTTAATTGCTAACGAAAAAGCAGTGATTCTGGTGACAGAACAAGGTTACATCAAACGGATGCCCGTTAACACCTTTGAATCTCAAAACCGCGCTACTAGGGGTAAGGCAGGCGCTAAAGTTAAAGACGATGATACCATCGAGCATTTCTTAACTTGCTGTGATCATGATAGCATTTTATTTTTTAGCGATCGCGGAGTGGTCTACTCACTCAAAGCCTATCAAATACCCGTAGGTTCGCGCACCAGTCGGGGGACACCCATAGTCCAAATGTTACCCATTCCCAAGGAAGAGAAAATTACGTCTATTGTCCCCGTAGACGAATTTAGTAGCGAAGAATATCTCGTCATGCTCACCAAAGGCGGTAACATCAAAAAAACCGTCCTAGAAGCATTTAGCCATATTCGCGCTAATGGACTAATTGCCATATCCTTAGAAGAAGGTGACCAACTACGCTGGGTGAGAAGAGCCAGAGTAGAAGACAGTATAATTATCGGTTCACGTCAAGGTATGGCCATTCACTTCCGCTGTACTCATGACCAACTGCGTCCCCTGGGAAGAGCCACTCGTGGTGTAAAATCCATGAAACTCAAGGATAAAGACGAACTCATAGGCATGGATATCCTACCTGCGGCCATTCTCGACACCTTAGATACTAGCACAGAAGGGGAAATAGAAGAAACAGCAGAAATAGAAGAAACCTTAGAAATTGCTGAAATTGAAAATACGGAAGAAACCGCAGAAACCAGTAACAGTAATAGTACCGGACCATGGGTACTAGTCATTACCGTAGGCGGTTATGGTAAGCGTGTGCCTGTTTCTCAATTCCGACTGCAAAACCGCGCTGGTCAAGGTTTAATGGCCACTAAATTCAAGACCCGGAAAACCAAAGACAAACTAGCCACCTTAAGAATTGTCAACAGCGACGACGAAATCATGATGGCCACCAATCGCGGTATTATTATACGTCAAGCGGTGAATGCAATTTCTATTCAATCAAGGTCAGCTACTGGGGTTAAAGTGCAACGTTTAGATGAAGATGATGCCATTACCGGAGTTGCGATTGTTCCCCCTGATACTGGTGATAATGGAGAACTAGAAGAGGCAGAATAGCTAATTAGCAAGATCCCTGACTTCTTGTAGAAGTCGGGGATCTGAATTTTCTGGTATAACTTTTAATCTAAATTAACCATATATCCTACACACACAATAGTATCTAAAATCACAAAATATTTTTTCTCAATACTAATTGACTAATGTGAATAACAAGTAATTAAATGTAACTAAAGGGCGATAATTTAACTCAGTTCAGCAATAGCAATAATTTATGTTCAAGTTTCAAATTGAATTTAAATACCCTATCCCTATATCCAAGACTCTAACTTTAGGGACTTTAGGACTTAGCGGCACTAAAATATCTAATCAGTCAAATTGAACAGGAGGAAATTAATGTTTTAGTGAAGTTATTTGATAGTTTTATAGACCTACAGCAAGGGTTAAAAAACGAGCAAATTTATTTGTTGTAAGTAATCAATAAATTGGGTAATGAGAAATGGTAGTCACACAAAAGCCGAGTCACAAAAATATTGAAGCTATTTATCCCTTATCATCAATGCAGCAGGGGATGTTATTTCATAGTCTTTATAACCCAGAATCAAAGGCTTATTTAGCGCAAATTCAAATTAGTTTGCAGGGTAATTTAGATATATTAGCCTTGGAAAAAGCTTGGTGTAAAGTAGTAGAACGTCATCCGGCTTTGCGGACTGTGTTTGTGTGGAAAAACCCCAAACAACCTTTACAGATAGTCCAGAAACAAGTTAATGTTCCTTGGGTTAATTTAGACTGGAGTTCTCTATCATCAGATGCACAACAAGAGCAATTAAATACTTTTTGTCAATCTGATCAGGATGAATATTTCGCCCTGGATAAAGCTCCTTTGATGCGATTCACTCTGATTTCTATGGGAAATAAGAATTATGAATTAATCTGGAGTTCCCATCACATTTTAGCTGATGGCTGGAGTTTGTCAGTGATCATGGAAGAGGTTTGGCAGTTTTATACAGCTATAAATAAAGGAGAAACTTTATATTTATCACCTACCCGTCCTTATCGAGATTATATTGGTTGGTTACAACAGCAAGATATTAAACAAGCGGAAATTTATTGGCGTAAAAATTTGCAAGGTTTTACGGCAACTACACCTTTACAAGTTGATAATCTTCACCGTAAAAAAGATATTAGTCGAGAATATAATCATAAGTATTTTTCCTTTTCAGCAGAGGAGACAGCTAGTTTAAAAAACCTGGCTCAAGAAAATTATTTAACATTATTTACACTGATACAAGCGGCTTGGGGAATACTTTTAAGTCGTTATAGTGGTGAAGCTGATGTAGTTTTTGGTGCTACCATTTCTGGTCGTCCTCCGGCTTTATCCGGTGTAGAATCAATGGTGGGGTTGTTTGTGAATACTTTACCCGTGCGGGTGAAAATTCCTGAAGATATGGGAATTTTACCTTGGTTAAAACAGTTGCAACAAGAGCAAATTGAACGAGAAGAATATGGCCATACTCCATTGGTAGAAATTCAAGGTTGGAGTGATATACCACGGGGTCAATCTTTATTTGAGAGTTTTGTAGTCTTTAATAATTTACCTCTGGGTCAAGAGATCCTCCAAGCAGATTATGATTTACAAATAACCAAGACTAAAAATACTGGACACGCTGATTATCCGCTAACTTTGACAGTGACACCAGAGAAAGAATTAAAATTAAATTTAATTTATGCTGGCAATAGATTTGATCATGGGACAATTGAGAGAATGGCAGGTCATTTGCAGACTCTGTTACTAGGAATTGTGGCTAATCCTCAAAGTCTACCAGGAAAATTACCCCTATTAACTCCCCAGGAACAAAAATTTCTTTTGGTAGATAGTAATCAAACAGCAGCGGAAAATCTGCTTCAAGAAAATATCCACGAATTAGTGACAAAATGGTCAGAAACAACACCTGATGCTGTAGCTTTGGTTTTTGCTGATCAAAAATTAACTTATCGGGAATTAAATAACCGTGCTAATCAATTAGCTCACTATTTGCAAAAATTAGGAGTGGGTGCAGATATACCTGTAGGGTTGTGTTTAGAGAGAGGTTTAGAAGTAGCGATCGCTATTCTAGCAACTCTCAAAGCTGGTGGTGTTTGTGTGCCTTTAGACCCTAATTATCCTCCAGAAAGATTGGGGTTAATTTTAGCAGATACTCAAGTACCTGTGCTGATCACGCAAAGCAATTTACAAGCCTTACTTCAATGTGATTTCCCTCATCATCGGTTAATTTTAGATCAGGAATGGACACAAATTAATTTAGAGAACAAAACCAACCCAAGCACTCAAATTACATCTGAAAACTTAGCTTATATAATTTATAGTTCTGGTTCTACAGGTAAACCTAAAGGAATTGAAACTCCCCATTATTGTCTCACGAATTTACTTGCACATCACTTAACAAAAATGGCTTGTGGTGTAGGGGTTTTGCAATTTGCTTCCTTGGGTTTTGATGTTAATTTTCACGAATTATCCGTCGCTTTGGGT
The DNA here is from genome assembly GCA_001672075.1 of Anabaena sp. CRKS33. GTDB lineage: Bacteria > Cyanobacteriota > Cyanobacteriia > Cyanobacteriales > Nostocaceae > Dolichospermum. The sequence continues at coordinate 30,640 of LJOT01000004.1, read as the reverse complement.
ACAGGTGGAACTCTGTATATGATTCCCGAAGATACCCGATTAGATTTGGAAAAATTAATTCAATTATTAGTAAGTAATTCCATTCAAAAAGTGATTCTTAATGTGAGTGTATTACAAGAACTAGCGGAATTTTGCAGACAACAGCCAGAATTGCTGAAAAATAATCTACGAGAAGTATCTGCTACTGGTGAGCAATTACAAATTACTCAACCAATAATTGATTTATTTAAACAACTTAAAAATTGCTGTTTATATAACTATTATGGTCCAGCAGAAGCAAATTTAGTGACGACTTATGCCTTTAGCGAAAATCCAGAACAATGGCCTGTTTATGCACCCATTGGTAAAGCGGCTGTCAATGTCAAAGTTTATATTTTAGACAAACATTTTCAACCAGTACCCGTGGGAATTGTGGGAGAATTATATGTTAGTGGTTATGGTTTAGCGCGAGGATATTTTCAGCGTCCAGAATTAACAAAAGAGAAATTCATTCCTAATCCCTTTGATAAATCACCTTATCATCGTCTGTATAAAACTGGAGATCTAGCAAGATATTTACCAGATGGTAATATTGAGTTTTTAGGAAGAATAGATGATCTCGTCAAAATTCGCGGTTATCAAATTGATTTATGTGAAGTCGAAGCAATTTTAAGCAAGTATCCTCGCATTAGTCAAGCAGTAACAACTACCCATGGTGAAAATGCTAAGGAAAAATTTCTCGTCGCTTACTTTATCCCGGTAGTTAATGAAACTGTTAATGCTTCTGAACTGAGAAAATATCTGGCTGCTCAATTGCCAGATTATATGATTCCTTCTGTATTTGTGCAAATGGATTCTTTCCCCTTGAATCCTAATGGTAAAGTTAACCGTAAAGTTTTGCCAATTCCCACCCATGAGCGACCAGAATTAAATCAAATCTATATTGCACCACAAACCCCAATTCAAGAAATACTAGCAGAAATTTGGGCTGAAGTATTAGGAGTTAAACAAGTAGGAATTGATGATAACTTTTTCCAATTAGGAGGACATTCACTCAAAGCCATACAATTAATTGGGAAAATTCGTCAAACATTAGAATTGGATATTACTATTCGTCATTTGTTTACTTCTCCTACCGTCAAAGAACTAGCTACTGTACTAGGAGAATTAGCTGGTGGAGAGGACATTATCAATGAGATTGCTAAGACTATTCAAGAAATTGCCCAACTTTCCCCAGAACAAGTACAGGCAATGTTAGCACAGCAGTAGGTTCAAAAATACATCAATTTCATTTCATCAAAACACTAGGATAAAATACCATGAATATAATTAATTTTTTATCGCAGTTAAGAAGTTTAGAGATCACAATGTCTCTGGAAGGAGAAGAACTGAAAATTAAAGCTCCCAAAGGAGTAATTACACCATCTTTAAAAGCGGAAATAGTGCAACGCAAACCGGAAATTATTGGTTTTCTCCAAGAGGCTAAAACTTCCACCCAAGATGTTTTTGTACCCATAGTTTCTGTGGATAGAACGGGTATGTTACCCCTGTCTTATAACCAAAGCTCAATGTGGTTTATACATCAATTAGATCAAGATAATACGGTTTATAATGAATCTTTACAATTGAGAATTAAAGGTCAGCTAAAGATCACAGTTTTAGAACAAAGTATTCGAGAAATTATTCGTCGTCATGAAACTTTAAGAACTGCTTTTCCTGCCATTGACGGGAATCCCTATCAAAAAATCAATTCTGATTTTACTTTTCACCTGCCAATTATAGATTTACAAACTTATTTAGAAACAGAAATATCATCTTACATTACCCGCGAAGTTCGTCAATCTTTTAACCTAGAAAATGGTAATTTATGGCGATTTAAACTATTGCGAACAGGTGCAGATGAGTACATTTTCTTAATTATTATACACCACATCATTGTTGATGGTTGGTCCATGGGTATTTTTATTAAGGAATTATGTCATCTCTATCAGAGTTTTGCTAGTGGTTCTCCTATATCTTTGCCAGAATTAAATATACAATATGGTGACTTTGTGGTATGGCAACAGGAAAATATTACAGGAGAAATATTACAAAAACAACTAAAATATTGGCAACAACAATTAGCTGATAAACCCCCATTGTTAGAATTACCAACAGATAAACCCCGTCCAGCTATTCAAAGTTTTGCTGGTGCAACTCATAAATTTAAAATTGATGGTGATTTAACTCAACAATTAAGAAATTTAAGTCAAAAATTAGGGGTAACTTCCTTTCATACTTTACTAACAGCTTTTGTAGTTTTACTTTATCGTTATTCTGGTGAGAATGATATTAGTGTCGGTTGTCCAATTGCTAACCGCAAACAAGTAGCAGTAGAAACATTAATTGGTTTTTTTGTAAATACAATAGTTATCCGTAATCAAATTGAAAATAACTGCCAGTTTTCCGAATTAGTAGCACAAATACGACAAACAAGTTTAACTGCTAATGATCATCAAGATGTATCCTTTGAGCAGGTTGTGGAAGCATTAAATCCAGAACGTTCTCTCAGTTATAACCCAATTTTTCAGGTTATGTTTGCTTGGGAAAACATATCTTTAGATACCATAGAGTTACCTAATTTAATCATCACTCCCCAGATAGTGGAACGGGGAATATCTGCCTTTGATTTAGGTTTAGCTATGTTTGAAACCAAGACAGAAATTATTGGTCAATGGGAATATAGTACGGATTTATTTACAGCAGATACAATGATCAGAATGACAGATCATTTACAGACTTTATTATCAGCTATTGTGAATAATCCCGATGAAGATATTAACAAATTACCCTTGTTGACAGCAGCAGAAAAAGAGCAAATATTAATTACTTTTAATCAAACAGACAGAGATTACTCCAAAGATAAATGTATTCATCAATTATTTGAAGAACAAGTTAAACTTTATCCTGACAACATTGCACTGGTTGATGAAAATCAACAATTTACCTATCAACAGTTAAATTCTCAAGCTAATCAACTGGCACATTATTTACAAAATTTGGGTGTCAAACCAGAGGATTTAGTAGGGATTTGTTTAGAAAGATCATCGGAAACAATTATTAGTATACTGGCAATTATTAAAGCTGGTGCTGCATATCTTCCCCTTGATCCTGATTACCCCCGTGAACGTTTATCCTACATGATCGATCATTCTCAAGTTAAGGTAATACTAACTAAGGAATACCTGACATCTTTAACAGTTGATAGTAGCACTAAAATTATTTATTTAGACCATTTAGAAAGTACGGTTTCTGTTCAAAGTCAAGACAACCCAGTTAGTGAGGTAAAACCTGAGAATTTAGCCTATGTAATTTATACTTCTGGTTCAACTGGTAAACCCAAAGGAGTAGCTGTTGAACATAGGTCTTTAGTGAATTTCATTCACACGGCAATTCAAGAATATGAAATTACCGATAATGATAAAATACTCCAGTTTGCATCCATTAATTTTGATGCTGCTTTAGAAGAAATATTTTCTGCATTAGCTTCCGGTGCAACCTTAGTATTACGCACCGCAGAAATGTTAAATTCCTTTTCCATATTCTTGCAAAAATGCCGTCAACGGCAAATCACGGGTTTATTTTTACCTACAGCTTACTGGCAACAATTGGTATCGGAATTAGTAGCTACAGATGAAATTTTACCAGAAACAATTAGATTAATTGATATTGGTGGAGAAAGATTACTACCAGATAAATTAAAACTTTGGCAAAACTATTTACAAGAAAAATTATCTTCTTGGACAAGTTTACCAATTTTAATCAATACCTATGGACCGACAGAAGCCACAGTAGTTACAACTTTCTGTAATGTATCTCAAGTGGAAGATGAGCGCGAACAACAGTCTATAGGTCGAGTAATTCCTAATGCCAAAACATATATTTTAGATGCTAAATTACAACCTGTTCCTATTGGTATACCTGGAGAATTACATATTGGTGGTGCTGGTTTAGCTAGAGGATATTTGCATAATCCAGAATTAACATCTGCAAAATTTATTTCCCATTGTTTTGATGATTCTCTATCTGTTCGTTTATATAAAACTGGTGATTTAGTCCGCTATTTACCTGATGGTTATATAGAATATCTAGGAAGAATAGATGATCAAGTAAAAATTCGTGGTTTCCGTATAGAATTAGGAGAAATTGAAACAGTTATTACTGCTCATTTACAAATTACAGCAGCAACAGTTGTAGTTCGAGAAGATAACCCCAATATTAAACAATTAGTTGCTTATATAGTTACTAATGAACCTTCCCTAAATCCCTCTGATTTACAGAATTTTCTCAAACAAAAGTTACCAGATTACATGATCCCTGCTGTCTTTATATTTCTAGATGCTTTACCTAAAACACCTAATGGCAAAATAGATCGTAAACAATTACCAATTCCATCAACAGTTAACGAATCACAAACATTTATTGCTCCCCGCACTCCTACGGAAGCAGTTTTAACTAATATTTGGCAGGAGGTTTTACGGTTAGAAAAAATCGGCATTGAGGATAATTTCTTTGAGTTAGGTGGAGACTCAATTCTGAGTATCCAAATTATTGCCCGTGCTAATCAACAAGGTGTCCAAATTACTACAAAACAACTATTTCAATATCAAACTATTGCCCAATTAGCTACTGTGGCCAGTCACACTAATGGTGTTGTAGCGGCACAAGGTTTAGTAATAGGAGAAGTTCCCCTAACACCGATTCAAAAATGGTTTTTTGCGGAGGATTGGTGTGAACCTGACTATTTTAATCAGGCAATGATGTTGCAAGTACCAGCAGAGATTCAGCCAGAATTATTAGTACAGGCCCTTAGACAGTTAATTATTCATCATGATGCCCTACGGATGCGCTTTATTAAAGTTGATTCCCAATGGCAACAAATAAATAGTAATATCAACAGTGATCATGATCAAAATGATCAATTAGTGCCTTTTGAAGTAATTGATTTTTCTGATATACCAAGTACAGAACAGTCAGCAGCGATTGAATTTAAAGCTAATGAATTACAAGGAACATTAAATTTGGCAACAGGTCCAATGTTGCGAGTGGTATTATTTAATTTAGGTCAAAAAAAATCCAGTCGTTTACTTTTAATTATTCAACATCTGGTTGTTGATGGTGTATCATGGAGAATATTATTAGATGATTTAGTAACAGCCTATTGCCAACTAGAACAAGGAAAATCTATCAAATTACCAGCCAAAACTACATCATTTCAAGATTGGGCAATTCGTCAACAAAACTATGGCAATTCCCCAGCAATCACACAGGAATTAAATTACTGGTTATCTCAAGTTCCAGCCCATATTCAACCTTTACCTTTAGATTTTCCTGTCGTGAAAGCAGCCCAAAAAGCCTTGAATACGGAAGGGAGTTCTCAAGAGATTTATGTGGCTTTAACAACAGAGGAAACTCGGATTTTACTTCAAGATGTACCTGCTGCTTATAATACACAAATTAATGATATTTTATTAACTGCTTTAGTGCAAACCTTTTCTCAATGGACTGGTGCTGATTCCCTACTGATTGACTTAGAAGGTCATGGACGGGAAGAACTATTTAATGATATAGTTTTATCTCGCACGGTCGGTTGGTTTACTACTATTTATCCTGTATTTTTGCAGTTAGGGAAAACTTCTGATCTTGGGAAAAATTTAAAAACTATTAAAGAACAATTGCGAAAAATCCCTAATCGTGGTATTGGTTATGGTATGCTCCGTTATCTATGTCAAAATATTGGTATTTGTCAACAATTGGAAAAACTGCCCCAATCTGAGATATCTTTTAATTATCTCGGACAATTTGACCAAATTCAATCAGAACCAATTATATTAGGATTTGCTCCAGAAAATCCAGGGCGAATTTTTAGCCCTAAAGCAGCCCGTGGTCATATATTAGATGTGGTAGGCAAGGTGGTAGAAGGGAAACTAGAAATTTATTTTGTCTACAGTCAAAATCTTCATCAGAGAGAAACTATTACTCATCTCGCTAATGATTATATATCGAAGTTAAAAACATTGATTACACATTGTACTTCTTTAGAAAATGGTGGTTATACTCCTGCGGATTTTCCTGATGTAGATTTGAGTCAAGATGAACTTGATGATTTATTATCTACATTGGCATGAATATAGCAGGTGACAGGTGCTACGCCACGGTGAGAGGTGACAGAGTTGAAAAGATTTTAGTGTAAGGCTTTTTAGGTCAATTTTGTATCTTATTCAAGTGCATATCGCTAAAAGCAAAAATAATTTATTAATGAAGAAAACAAATGGAACATAATCTTTTTAATTTAACGGGTAAAAGGGTATTAGCAAGTAATCAAATCAGTTTTCAGGAGATTTTTAGCAATGTTTAACATCAATAATATTAACTCTATGAATCAGCCAATTAATAGTTTAGAAATCAGCAAATATATCTCAGTTATTGAATCAGCTTTATTAAGAAATATTCTCATTGAAGACTGTGCTGTAGTCAGCAGAAAAGGCGAAAATGGTCAATTTGAATTAATTGCTTACATCGTTTCTAGTGTACGCATATCCCCAGAACAAATTAAATCCCAACTACAAAATAATTTACCGACATCTTTATTGCCAATAATACCAAAAACCTACGTTCCTGTTTCTAGTATTCCTTTAACAGTTACAGGGCAGATAGATGAAGTTGCTCTAATGAAATTAGCTGTGATTGATTCTCACTTAATTGCTAATGTAGAAAAACAACTGGAGTCAATGGCAGAAATTGATCGGGTTGCCGTCATAGTCGAACCACAAATTAACAAAATTCCTGCCCTGCATTTAACAGATTTATTACCAGAAATTTCAGTTATTAACTCGGAAAATCATCAAACGCACGGACAAAAAACCTTATCCAGCCATAACAGAGAACAGCAACAATTGCTAGAAACCAAAAAACTAGCTATTAGTCATGGAGAACCTTTAAACTATCCTCAAGACGCTCCCCAAACCTTAGGAGAATTACTAGAAAAAACCGCTCAAAAATCAAATACTAATATTAGTAATAATATTATTTATATTCAATCTGATGGCTCAGAAAAAATCCAATCTTATCAAGAATTATGGCAACAAGCCCGAAGGATTTTAACTGGGTTGAGAAAGTTAGGACTTAAACCCCAAGATAAAATAATTTTTCAATTGGAAGACAATCAAGATTTTATATCTGCTTTGTGGGGTTGTATATTAGGGGGATTTGTGCCAGTACCAATATCCATCTCCCCAAACTACAACCAAATAAACAACACTACTAGGAAACTCCAGAAAATCTGGGAAATGCTGGACAAACCCCTGGTACTAACAAGTGCTTCTTTATCTCCTAAAATTAGTGATTTGTCGAAACTTTTCAATTTAGAAAACTTTCAATTGGAAATTATTGACAACCTTCACAAATGTGAACCAGATGCCAATTTTCATCACAGTCAACCAGAAGACTTAGCAATTTTGTTTTTAACTTCTGGTAGTACCGGTACACCTAAAGCTGTGATGCAAAATCATCGCAGTTTGATTAGTGGTTGTATTGGTATTGCTGCAATTAATAGTCTTACACCAGATGATGTTTGGTTGAATTGGCTTCCCCTAGACCATGTTGTGCCAATAGTCATGTGCCATATTAAAAGTGTTTATATAGGTTGTCAGCAAATCTATGGCCCGACAGAATTAGTTTTGCAAGAACCAACAAAATGGTTGGATTGGATTGATCACTATCGAGCTACGATTACATGGGCTCCTAATTTCGCTTATGGTCTGATCAATTATCAATTAGAAAAGCTTTTGAACAAGTCTGTTACTAGATGGGATTTGTCTTCAATACGATTCATGATTAATGCCGGTGAAGCCATAGTTCCCAAAACAGCCCGAAGATTTTTAGAGTTGCTTATATCTTATCAACTCCCTACCACAGCCATGCAACCAGTCTGGGGAATGGCTGAGACATCTTCAGGAGTGACTTATTCTCACAGCTTCTTGTTGAGTTCAACCACAGATAAACAAAAATTTGTGGAAGTGGGAGCGCCTATTCCCGGATTTGCTATGCGAATTGTCAATGCTGAAAACCAGATAGTTGAGGAAGAAACAATTGGACAATTGCAGGTAAAAGGTGCATCTGTCACATCTGGTTACTATCAAAATCCCCAAGCAAATCAGGAATCTTTCACTGAAGATGGTTGGTTTGATACTGGTGATTTAGGATTTATTAGTCATGGACATTTAGTAATTGCCGGCAGAGCTAAGGAAACTATTATTATTAATGGTGTCAATTATTATTGTCATGAAATCGAAACTGCTGTAGAGGAAGTTAAAGGAATAGAAATTTCTTATACGGCTGCTTGTGCTGTGCGATTAAATGATAGCAATACCGATAGATTAGCAATATTCTTTCATACAGAAAAAGTTGATGATGCCTTATTTAATCTCCTGAAAGAGATTCGTACCCAGGTAGTTAAACAAGTGGGAATTAATCCAGATTATTTAATTCCAGTCGCTAAAGAAATTATTCCTAAAACTGCCATTGGTAAGATTCAACGCTCTCAACTAAGTCAGCGGTTTCATGGTGGTGAATTTCAAAAAATTATTAAACAAGTTGATATCTTGTTTGGTAATTCTCATACTATTCCCGATTGGTTTTATCGGCAAGTTTGGCAACAAAAAAGCCCGATAATTAACTATGATACTCTGAACATAACCAATTCTACTTTAGTCTTTACTGATAATTCTGGATTAGGAGAATATATCTCTCATAGATTATCTGAATATAATCTGCCATTTATAACTGTTTCATCTGGTGAAGATTTCCTAAAAATCAATAATTTATCCTATCAAATAGATCCTGAAAAAGCAGAACATTATCAGTTATTATTGAACTCTTTAGCAGATAATAAGATCATCCTTGGGCAAATTATCCACCTATGGACTTATGAACAATATAGTGGGGAAGTCACGAGTTTAGAGGCTATTAAACAAGCGCAAACACCAGGTATATATAGTTTATTATTCCTAGTTCAAGCTTTAGCTAAAGTTCAGATTTCTCAACATCAAGTTGACCATCAAATTAAGTTACTATTTGTTTCTAGTTACGTTCAGTCTATTTTATCAACTGACTTAATAGCTTATGAAAAGTCTCCAGTTTTGGGACTGCTAAAAACCATTCCCCAAGAACTACCTTGGTTAAATTGTCGTCACATTGATTTAACTTTTGAGGAAGTTGAAAAAAATGGTGATTATCTTTTTCAAGAACTACAAATATCTAGCAAAGAACGAGAAGTAGGCTATAGAAATGGGGGACGTTTTGTGACTCGCTTGCAAAAAGTAGAATTGCTCAATGAACCTAAACAGCCAATTCCTTTTCAGCGAGGTGGAACTTATCTATTGAGTGGAGGACTGGGAGGTATAGGAGTAGAAATTGCTAAATATTTGTTGAAGAATTATCAAGCTCGACTATTATTAATTGGTAGAACTGCCTTACCAGAAAAAAGTACCTGGGATTTGCATTTACAAAAAACAGATCCTATTTGCCAACGTCTACAAGCTTATCAAGAACTAGAGCAGCTTGGGGGAGAAATTACCTATGAATCTGCTGATATTTGCGATTTAAAACATTTGCAGTCAATAGTGGACAAATCAGAAGCGAATTGGGGTAAAAAATTGGATGGTATTATTCATTTAGCTGGGATATTTTATGAAAAATTAGTATTAGAAGAAAGCCCAGAAAAATTATTAGCTATGTTAACTCCTAAGATGTTAGGAACTTGGACATTACACCAATTGATTAAAAATCATAGCCACAGCTTTTTTATCAATTTTTCTTCTTTACATGGCTTTTTTGGTAGCACTGCTGTAGGTGCTTATGCTGCGGCCAATAGTTTTATTGATCGTTTTTCCCAATATCAACAATTTCACAGTACATTAAATAGCTATTGTTTTGCTTGGAGTGTGTGGAATAATACAGGTATGAGTCAGGGTTATGAGATTCAAAATCTCATGAATACCAAGGGGTTTTCTGCTATGTCTTGTTCTCAAGCTATCGCTTCTATGTTTGCCAGTTTGCACCATAATCAAACACAGTTATTTGTCGGTTTAGATGGTAATAGTCCTAATATTCGTCGTTGGTTAATGACATCTGACAATTTACAAACGTTAACCGCTTATTTTACTACTAATTCGACCGATATAAAATTACAGAACTGGCAAATAAACGACAGTTTTGGTACTAGTTGCACTTGTAAATTAGTACAACTTTTAGAAATGCCCCTGACTACAAATGGTGCAATTGACAAAGACAAATTAATACGGCAGTATATTCGTCAGGAAACAAGTGATTATATAGCACCCCGCAACGAAGTAGAACAGAAAATTGCTCAAATTTGGCAACAAGTTTTAAACATCTCTCTTTTGAGTGTTGAGGACAACTTTTTTGAATTAGGAGGTAATTCTCTTTTAGCTGGCCAGGTAATTTCTCGGTTGCGTGATACTTTCGCTATTGAGTTATCTCTGCAAAGTTTATTTGCGTCTCCTACTGTAGCTACTTTAGCCCATAAACTTGATATACTGCATTGGGCAGTAACGTCTGCTGAAACTATTAATACATCAGAAGAATACGAAGAAGTTTGTTTATAACTTCGACACAGTAATAAAAAATTCACCTGTTATTGTATAATAAAAATACTGCCAATTTATTACTTATACACCATGTTTACCACAGCAATAACCACAATCCGCGAAATGCGGCTGTTTTTAATTATCTGGTTAGGACAAGTAATCACCTTTATCGGTTCTAGTATTACCGCTTTTGCGTTGGATGTTTGGGTATATGAACGTACGGGTTCAGTCACACAATTTGCCTTAATCACCTTATTTAATACCTTACCGTTTTTGTTAATTTCACCTATAGCTGGTACATTTATAGACCGCTGGGATAAGCGGTGGACAATGATTATTAGTGATATGTGCGGAAGTTTGGGAACATTAGCGATCGCTGCTTTATTTATATCTGGTAAATTAGAAGTATGGCATATTTATTTAGCCAATACTTTCAGTTCTGCTTGTTTAGCCTTTCTACATCCTGCTTACATGACTACCAATAGCATGATAGTACCACAAAAACACCTAAATCGTGCTAATGGCATGATGAATGCTTTACATGGTGCTGCCCGCATTATTGCACCACCTTTAGGGGGTTTATTATTAGGATGGATTCATTTACAAGGCATTATAGTTATTGATTTTATTACCTTATTTTTTGCCATTGTTCCTTTAATGTTTTTGCGATTTCCAGAAATTAAAACCTCTACCGATAACGAATCAGTTCCACCAATTTCATTTTTAGAAGATATAACTTATGGTTGGAAATATTTAACACAAAGACCTGGTTTATTAGGATTAATGTTTTTATCAGCTTTATCCATATTTACCATTGGTGGAATTCACGTCATTACCACCCCTTTAGTATTAACTTATGGTTCTGTTAATGTATTAGGAACTGTCCTTTCTATTTTTGGTTCTGGTATGCTAATCGGGGGTTTATTAGTTAGTATTTGGGGAAATTTCGAGCGGAGTATAGATATTATTTGTCTGTCTACTTTTATTGGTGGCATACTTGTATTTATCTCTGGCTTAACTCCCTCTTTAATTCTATTTACTGGCTCAATTTGTCTATATTTTGTCATTTCCACCTTTGCTTCCAGTCCTATACAAGCAATCTTTCAAAGAAAAGTAAATATCAATGTTCAGGGGCGAGTATTTGCTATGAAAGATGCTATAGAATTTTCTCTTTACCCTTTAGGTTACATCATTGTTGGTCCTTTAGCAGAAAAAGTTTTTGAACCTTTAATGTCTGGTGACAATTTCTTAACTAATACCATTGGACAAATTATTGGTGTTGGTCCTGGTCGGGGTATGAGTCTTCTGTTAATCCTATTAGGAATTCTCACCGTGACCTCTACCTGCTTGGCTTATCTTTCTCCCCGGTTAAGATCAGTAGAAGAAGAATTACCAGATATAGATATAATTGTAGATGTAAATCAAACAGTAACAACCTTTCCCGAACCAGTTACTTCTGGCTCTTCCAACTAACTTGTTAGTGAGGGATTTATCCCCCTTCATCTTGATTTTTAAAACTAACAACTTAATTCACTTTAAACTACAACATCTCATGACTAGCACAGAAAATTCTTTAACTAATCAGAAACGCGATTTACTCAAACTCCTCCTCAATAAAAAAGGTATTAATCTCCAAACAGAAATTATTCTTCCTCGTCCCAACTCTGAACCAGCACCTCTATCTTTTAGTCAAGAACAACTCTGGTTTTTATCCCAAATGCAGGATAATACCACTTATAATATGCCTCTTGCATTACAAATTAGTGGTAGTTTAAATATATCAGTTTTAGAACAAGCAATTACAGAAATTGTCAGACGACATGAGATTTTACGTACCAATTTCCAACAAATAGAAGCTAAGAATTTGCAGGTAATTAGACCAGAAATTAATATTAGCTTGCAAGTGATTAACTTAGATCAAATTCCCGCTAAACAACAATTACAAAATGTCCAACAACTAATTAATCAAGAAATTGATAAAATTTTTAATTTAAGTGAAGATGATTTATTCCAATCTACACTTTATCAACTGAATCAAAATTCCTATGTTTTGCTTTTAAATATGCACCATATTATCTCTGATGGTTGGTCAACAGGAATTTTATTACAAGAATTATCTACACTTTATAGAGCTTATTTAGCAGGAAATAAATCACCATTACCAGATTTACAAATTCAATATGCTGACTATGCAATTTGGCAAAAACAAAAATTTACTTCAGAAATTAGAGAAAAACAACTAAATTACTGGAAAGAACAATTAGCAGACATACCACCATTATTAGAATTACCGACAGATAAACCTCGTCCCCCAATTCAATCTTTTCGCGGAGGTATTTGGGAATTTTCAATTAATAGCAATTTAAGCCAAAAAATTAGAACATTAACCCAACAGTCAGACGCTACATTATTTATGACCATGTTAGCGGCTTTTGTGATTCTACTCTATCGCTACAGTGGTCAAGATGATATTTTAATTGGTTCTCCTATGGCCGGTAGAAATCGTCAGGAAATACAATCATTAATCGGCTATTTTGTTAATACTGTAGTTTTGAGAACTAAACTCACTGGAAATCCCAACTTTAGGGAAGTTCTCAACCAAGTTCGTCAAGTAGCTACGAACGCTCATAATTATCAAGATATCCCTTATAATCAAGTAGTAGAAGCATTAAATCCACAACGCAACTTGAGTTATAATCCTGTATTTCAAATATTATTTGATCTTCAGCATTCACTCACAGACAAATTACAACTACCAGGACTGACTTTACAAACTTTTTTAGGAGAACATTCAACTTCAAAATTTGATTTATCTTTAATCATAGAAGATAGGGATACAGAATTAATTGGTGTTTGGGAGTATAGCAGCGATTTATTTACCCAGGAAACTATCAGCCGAATGACAGAAAATTTCCAAACCTTGTTAAATGGAATTGTTAATAACCCAGAAATACCTATTAATCAATTACCTATAATTTCAGCATTTGAACAACAGCAAATTTTGGAAAAGTGGAACAATACACAGCAGGATGATCCTGAATCTTTTTGTATTCATGAATTATTTGCCCAACAAGTTATAAAAACACCAGATGCTATAGCAGTTAAATTTGGTAATCAACAATTAACCTATACTCAATTAAACCAAAAAGCTAACCAATTAGCTAATTATTTACAAAATTGTGGTGTGACATCAGAAGTATTAGTAGGATTGTATTTAGAACGTTCTTTAGATATATTAATAGCCATTTTAGCAATTCTTAAAGCTGGTGGTGCCTATCTACCTTTAGATCCTAAATATCCTCAATCAAGATTAGCAGATATCTTAGATGATTCTCAAGTTTCGATCATTTTAACCCAAGAAAAATTATTAACCTCCCTTAGTTCACCCTTTACCCCATATCAAGGGAAAATTATCTTATTAGATAGAGATTTAACAATCATTTCTCAGCAAAATATAGAAATACCAAGTAGTGGAATAAAACCAGATAATTTAGCTTATGTAATTTATACTTCTGGTTCAACGGGTAAACCGAAAGGAGTAATGATTACCCATCAAAATATAGTTAATCATGCTACTAGTATCATTGACAAATATCAAATTAATAGTCATGATCGGATTTTACAATTTACCACATTTATATTTGATGTTGCCGCAGAAGAAATTTTTACCACTTGGTTAAGTGGTGCAACTTTGATCATGCGTCCTCAAGAAATGTTTACAAATTTAATAGAGTTTAGCCAATTTTTAGGACAAGAAAGTTTAACAGTCGTCAATTTACCTGCACCTTACTGGCAAGAATGGGTATTAGAAATAGATAGGAAAGTCAGTCAAATTCCTGATAGTTTACGTTTAGTTATCACAGGTAGCGATCAAGTTTTACTGGAAAAATTAGCTTTATGGCAAAAATTAGTAGCAGAAAAAGGACAAAATATTCAGTGGATAAATGCTTATGGACTCACTGAAACTACTATCACCAGTACAGTTTATCAACTTCCAGTAAATTATCAATTAAATACCACTTATTCTGTACCTATTGGTCGTCCTATTGCTAACACAGAAATATATATTCTTGATCAAAATTTACAACTTGTTCCTATAGGTATACCTGGGGAATTACATATTGGTGGTGCTGGTTTAGCTAGAGGATATTTAAACCGCAAACAGTTAACCAACGAGAAATTTATATCCAATCCCATTCCCAGTTCCAAATCATCAAGATTATACAAAACTGGAGATTTAGCTAGATATTTACCAGATGGAAATATTGAATTTTTAGGTCGCATTGATGATCAAGTTAAAATTCGTGGTTTTAGAATTGAATTAGGAGAAATTGAAGCAGTTTTAGCACAACATTCTTTAGTTAAATCATCAGCAGTAATTGTCAGAGAAATTCAACCGGGAAATAAGCAATTAGTCGCTTATGTTGTCACCGAAGACCATAGCAATATTCAACAGGATTTACGTTCTTTCTTGAAGCAAAACTTACCAGATTATATGCTTCCCGCGTTCTTTGTCAGATTAGCAGAATTACCCTTAACCCCTACAGGAAAAATCAATCGTCGGGCTTTATCTGCATTAATGCTAGAATTAAATCATGAAACTGATTATATATTACCTCGTCATCCCCTTGAGCAGAAATTAGCAGAAATTTGGTGTCAAGTTTTAGGTTTAGAAAAAGTTAGCGTTGAGGAAAACTTTTTTAACTTAGGTGGACATTCTTTAGCAACCATCCAAATTATATCTAGAATTAGAGAAACCCTAGAAATAGATTTACCATTACAATATTTATTTACAGAACCAACAATAGCAGGTTTAACAAAAGTCATTAATCAGTTATTGCAAACCGCAGATCATATCACTCTTAGTGACGATTTTTATGTTGATGCTATTTTAGATTCTAGCATTAAACCACAAAATCCATCTCAACAATTTACTAATAAGTTACAACATATTCTCTTAACTGGTGCAACTGGTTTTTTAGGTGTTCATCTATTACATGAACTTTTAGAAAAAACCTCAGCCAATATTCATTGTTTAGTCCGCGCTGAGAATGTTTCTGAAGCTAGGAATAAGTTGAAAAACAAGCTATCATTTTATCAGCTATGGAATGAACAGTATAGTCAAAGAATTATACCTATCATTGGAAATTTAGAAAAAAATCTCCTGGGATTATCTGAAAAAGAATTTCAATATTTAGCTAGTCAAATTGATATTATTTATCATAATGGTGCTTCTGTAAATTTGATTTATCCTTATTCAGTTTTAAAACCTGCTAATGTACTAGGTACTCAAGAGATTTTACGTTTAGCAAGTCAAATTAAAATTAAACCTGTACATTTTGTTTCTACTACTTCCGTTTTCTGTCCAGAAAATTATCCTGAAAATGAAGTATTACTAGAATCAGATCCTTTAGACTATTATCAAGGATTAGGAGGTGGATATCGTCAAAGTAAATGGGTAGCAGAAAAGTTAGTAATGCAAGCAAGGGAAAGGGGTTTACCTGTTACAATATATAGAGCAGCTAGAATTATCGGTCATAGCCAAATTGGTATTTGCAATCCTGAAGATTTATTTTCCAGAATCATTACAACTTGTATGCAATTAGGAGCAACACCTAACATTGACTGGGAAGATAATTTAACACCAGTTGATTATGTCAGTCAAGCAATTGTATATTTATCTTTTCAAAAAGAGTCTTTAGGAAAAGCTTTTCACTTACTAAACCCGCAGATTATATCCATGAATCACTTATTTAATTTAATGCGTCAACTAGGTTATCAATTACCACAAATTAGTTATGAGGAATGGTACTCCCAATTAATTAATCTGATGCAAAAATCAGCAGATAAAAAATTAGAAATTATGTCTGCATTCTTTCCACCAACTTCACAGCAAAAAATCCCCGAACCAAAATTCGATTATCAAAATACAGTTAAGGGATTATTTGGTGCTAATATTAATTGTCCGCCAATAAACGAAAAGTTACTCAGCCAATATTTTAAAAATGACAATTTCATTTACAGCACATGATCAAACTTAGACCGTTAAAACTTACTAATAATATTACATATTATACCTTGTCTCTCCTCAGTGGCATATTCATGGGAACAACCGTCGCCCCTATTGGTGCATGGTTCTTAGCCTGGGTATCCCTAGCCCCCTTGTGGATGCTAGTAGTTAAATTTACACCAAAAACAGACAAAAATTATCCATCTCCCCCTGTTCTTGGCTTCATTTGGGGTATCGGTTATCACGGAGTTGCCATATCATGGATTACAGGTATTCATCCCATGGACTGGCTAGGTGTCCCTTGGCTACCAAGCTTAATTATTACCGTGTTTTGCTGGGCATTTATTAGCCTCTGGGGCGGAATTTTCGTCTCTATTTGGGCGGTTTTAATGGTGCGTCTAGACAGGGGAAACCCTTATTTGCGTGTCCTCATTGGTACAACCCTTTGGTGTAGCTTAGAAAGCCTCTGGAGTGCCGGACCTTTATGGTGGAGTTCTCTAGCTTACACTCAATCACCATACAATCTCGTAATTCTCCATTTAGGACAACTTTCAGGACCGAATACTGTCACTGCGGTAATTGTCGCTTTTAATGGCTTTATTGCTGAATATCTCACGCAAAGGCGCGAAGACGCAAAGGAAGAAAGAAAACCTCATGCAAAAACCTCTGTGTCCTCCGTGCCTCTGTGGTTCGTTAATTCCCACTTAATCCTAGCCACCACCCTATTAATTACCTCCCATTTGATTGGCCTTATCCTCTATAGCAACCCCTTGAATTTTACCCCAAATACAGCTTTAAAAATTGGCATTATTCAAGGTAATATTCCTAATAAAATTAAGGTTCTTCCTCAAGGGTTAAATCGGGCTATGACAGCTTATACTCAAGGATATTTAAATTTAACTAATCAAGGTGTCCAAGCTGTTCTTACTCCAGAAGCTTCTCTACCTATTTTTGTTAGTAAATTAGCTCAAACTCCCTTATTTGATGCTATTCGAGAACGAGGTGTTATAGCTTGGATAGGTGCTTTTGGTGAACAAGGAAGTAGTTATACAAATAGTCTATTTACTGTTTTGGGAAATGGGGAAATTACCAGCCGTTACGATAAATCTAAACTTGTACCATTAGGAGAATATATTCCTTTTGAGAATGTTTTAGGAGGAATTATTCAACGTTTATCACCACTAGAAGCACATCAAGTTCCGGGTCAAGTTAATCAAATTTTTGATACTCCTTTTGGTAGGGTGATTATTGGTATTTGTTATGAATCAGCTTTTGCGGAAAATTTTCGTTATCAAGCTGCTATGGGTGGGAAATTTATCCTCAGTTCTTCTAATGATGCTCATTATACGCCAGCAATGGCAAATCAACACCATGCCCAGGATATCATGCGGGCAATTGAAACTGATAGATGGGCTGTAAGGGCAACAAATACGGGCTATTCTGCATTTATTAATCCTCATGGTGAAACTTTATGGAAATCAGGATATAATACCTATGAAACCCACGCAGAAACTATTTATCCTCGTCAAACTCAGACTTTATATGTGCGTTGGGGAGATTGGTTGATGATTGTTTTATTGATTTTGGGGTTTTTGGGGTGGGTATCTTTGTGATTTTCCATATATCTTTTCTCCTCTTGCTGACATATTTTGTTGAAGCGTTAGCATCTACTTTCGGATTCAGACTATCGTTTAAACTATCATCTATTTTTTTACGAAGTGATGATAAAAACATTATATCATTCCCTAGATCAGAAACTTCATCTTCATATTCATCCGAGTCTTCAATTTGACTGATTCTTTCTTGGTATTTGACCATCAAATTATCAACAGCTTCAATCATGAATTTGATGTCTTTAAATGATAAATCCATAGCTAATTCCTTCCCATGATGACTGTAACTATTATTAATTAACTTTAGAGAAATATGTGCCTATCTGTTGTAATGCTTCTTTATAATCCTCCAATGGCATATCTTGAATGGGCTTCCACAGCCAATGATTATCATAGTCATTAACTAATTCTAGCTGTTCTGGTATTTTTGTTCCTGCTTGTAATTGCCACCAATTTTTACCATAACCTGGATTAGCAAATGTTGATATTCCACCTGTTGATTCCCCATCTGCTAACGTGGTCACAACCCATACTTGTCCATCTTTATCATAGCAAGCAATATCCTTATCAGGGCGAACATTATCCATTCTGGGAGAACTGGCATTTCCTTGTCTATAAAGAGTAATTGGTGTGTTGTCCATTAAGTGGGCTTTTAGTCTTTAATTTGTGTATTAAATAGTATAATGCTTGACAAAAAACTATTACTAGAGATACTACCTATTTATTCTAATTAAATACATTTTCACTTTGCGCCTTTGCTCCTTTGCATCTTTGCGCGAAACAACACATAATTACCAAGTTTAATCATTTAAAAGATGGATGTCTCAAAAACAGAATAACATCAATCACGACATTTACCTCACGCAAAGGCGCAAAGGCGCAAAGAGTCAGAATTTAATCAGGGTAATTTTTGATTTTGGCCTCTATCTGCGTTTAAAATAATTTTTATTCACGTGAACGTTTAATTAGTGCCACTACCAGGCAAATCATTGGTAAAAATATCCCTAAATTCCGCACTAAATCAATGTTACTATGTCTAATAGCGATCGCTATTAATGTCCAAAATGTCACATAAACATAAATAATATCATTGCACGTAATTATGATTAAAGTCGCAATTGTTGCAGCTATCACAAGCATGATTATAGCCCATACTTGATGATTAAGTCCCCAACCATTCCAACCATAAAAATATAGCACACAAGCCACATTCACCATAGTTGCAACACTAGTCCAACTCAGATAAATACTCACGGGAATATGTAAACATAACTTTTTTCTCCCAGATATACGCTTTCTGCCAATACGTAAAATATGATAAATAACCATTAATGGTACTAAAATACCGAACATGGCCACCACAGAAAGGGTAAAGAATCTAGATAGAAATAAATACAACCAAATACTTTGAAAAATACAAGCAATAACTAATAAATATCCTATCTTACGTAAGTCATCATCCTTTCCTTTGTATGGGAGAAATTGATAAATTGCTAAAGTGAATAATCCTAAATAAATCAGTCCCCATATTCCAAAAGCATAGTTAGCAGGTATAATTAGTACACCTTGGTAAAATTTTTCATAAACCGCATCTAAGGGAAGTCCATAGGGTGGAAAAATATTTAATGCTACATTCACTAAAAAAGAACCAACAACAGCTAATAAAGTTATCAGTTGTCGGATAAAATCTGGGTAATTTTGGTAATTTTGGTAATTATCTGGGGTAGATCGCCGCATATATTGTATAATAGAGCTTAAACATCAATTTATGTCCGGTTTAATGACATGATCATAATTAAACACTAATTTCTATTTATCCAACTATCTCAAGGTAGTTGACAAAAACTATAAAATCATAATTGCATAATTAAATACCTCTGGTCAAGGTTGTAGGGACAATTCATGAATTGTCCCTACAACGGTTTCTGGTGACGCATATTTACAGGAATTTCCGAACCCTGATGGTAATACGCTGTTATTTTTAATAAATGTCTAAAGATCACCAACTTGGATCACTAAAAAGATGTATGGTTAATTTCTCTTTTCTGGGTGGAACTGCGGTAATACAAGCCCGGACAATTTCCCCATCATCCAATTCTACCGTACAAGCATGACAAGTACCCATCAGACAACCCGTGGGAATTGACACCCCAGCCCGTTCTGCTACATCTAATAAAGGTTCTCCCACTTGAGCATTAACAGTAACATCATCTGGTAAAAAAGTAATTTCCATAGTCATTTCTCAGTTTAGAGTTGTTATTATTGTTAATAATTATTATTGCTTGCACCTAATTATTCTCACACCAATTACGATAACTTTGATCACTATCAGCATCACCTCTAGTCAGATTCGGATTATATAGTAAATAATCATTTAATATATCGCAATTACTTCTCAATAAACTTTCTAATGTAATATCTGACAATTTCCTGAGAATTATCCTACCTCCACTACTACCAGCAGCTAACATTTTACCATCTGGACTAAAACTGACACCGGTTAACTCTTCATCACTACCTTTTAAAGACATCAGTAAAACGCCCTCTCTATTCCACAACTTAACCTGACGATCACTGTTTACTGCTAAAGTTTTACCATCTGGACTAAAACTAACACCAATAAAACCATCACCAGATCCCCTTAGTGTTTTTATTAATTTACCATTCTCACCCCAAATATTGACCATACCATCAAGACTAACTGAAGCTAAAACATCACCACTAGGTGACCATGCTACACCATTGACCCCGCGAGTATGGCCTGCTAAATTTTTGATGATTTCGCCCTCACTTGTCCAGAGTTTAACCAATTTGTCATCACTAGCAGAAGCTAATAATTTACCATTCGGACTAAAACTAACCCAGTTAATAGCATGAGTATGACCAATCAAAGTTTTGAGTAGTTTACCATCCCGATTCCATAATTTGATAGTTTTGTCCTTACTCCCAGAAGCGAGAATTTGACCGTCAATAGACCAGGCTACAGCTAAAACCGTATCATCATGACCCAGCAAAGTTTTGAGTAGTTTACCATCCCGATTCCAGATTTTTATAGTTTTGTCCTTACTCCCAGAAGCGAGAATTTGACCGTCACCAGACCAGGCCACACCCCAAATTTGATCATGATGACCCACCAAAGTCTTGAGTAATTTACCATCTCGATTCCAGATTTTTATAGTTTTGTCCCGACTAGCACCTGCAACAATACTACTATCAGGACTAAAACTAATACTTGTCACCCAATCGTTATTTTCCTGGGGATTACGCAAAATTAAACTATCCCAACGCCATAAAATAATAGTTTTATCCCTACCACCAGAGGCTAAACTTCGGCCGTCAGGACTGAAACTGACGCTATTTACCCAATTATTATGTCCTCGTAGCGTTCCTAATAAATTACCGTTCAGATGCCAAATTTTGATGGTTTCATCCATACTAGCAGATGCCAGAGTATGACCATCACGACTAAAATTGACAGCGATCACACCACCGCTGTGTCCAGCCAGAGTTTTCAGTAATTTACCTTCTTGATTCCATAATTTGATTTTTTTATCTAAACTTGCAGAAGCCAGAATTTTACTATCACCAGACCAAGCTATGCTGACGACAGCATCTTCGTGGGCTGGTAAAGTTTTAATTAGTTTACCTGCTCTATTCCACAATTTTATTGTTTTATCGCTACTGCTAGAAGCCAAAATTTTACCATCACTAGACCAAGCTACAGCTAAAACAGCATCTTGATGACCTAGTAAAGTTTTGATTAGTTGACCTTCTCGACTCCACAATTTTATTGTCTGATCTGTACTTGCAGAGGCGATAATTTGACCATCAGGACTAAAACTAGCACTATTGACTATAGAACTATGACCTAGTAAAGTTTTTAGTAACTCACCGTTACGATTCCACAGTTTAATTGTCTTGTCTTGACTAGCAGAAACTAGCATTTGACTATCAGAACTAAAATTAACACTATTGATTACAGATTCATGACCCGATAAAGTTTTTAATAACAGACCGCAAGGACTCCAAAGATTAATTTTTGTATCTGCACCTGCGGAAGCTATTAAGGATTTATCATTGCTAAATGTTACCATTTTCACCGCTGATAAATGACCTTCTAAGCGGTTGCGTTCTTTGACTCCATAAATTGCTTGGTACATTGCGGTTAGTGCTTTTTCTCTAGTAGAAGCATCTACCCATAAGGTTTGTTTTAATGTTTGACCTGCTTTTAAACTTTTTTGAAGAGCATTAATACCTTTTTGAGCAGCAAATAAAGTTTCACTAGATGCACTTAAGGTTTGTATTTCACTACTCTTAGAAGTAATTACAGAACTAGCCAAGCTTAAAATAGCTATAATAGAAGCTGTTAAGGCAATTTTCAAAGCAATATTTAATCTAGTTGCATTCCAATGTTGTTTTTTCTGACTTTTTACTAATTTTTCAATTAACTCTTTTTCTCTTAGTTCAGTTCTTAAGCGTTGAATCTCTATTTGAGTTTCTTCCTCTCGCTGACGTAGTTCTCTTATTTCTGTAAGTAAATTATCTCCCTGTTGGTGTTGAGTCTCTACTAAAACAACCTTCTCTTCTGTTTTGCTTAATTCACTTCTGAGCCGTTCAATTTCTTGATAGCTATTTTTTACCTTATCTCGCAATTGATTAATTTGTGTTTGTAGTCCAGATTCCTGTTGTTCTAAATGACGAATTAGGTCTACTAGGTAATCGTGAATTAATTGATATTGCTTGGGAGAATTATGAAAGATAACAACCAATCCTGAATTAACCAAAATACTTAAAATTAGATCCAAATTACTGGGGTCTTCTAATTCTGACAATTCTGCTTTTAATTCTGCATGGGTTTTAAAGGGTCTTTTGTGATTTTCGTCGGTTAATAAATATAAAACTATTAGAGCAGACCGTTCATTTTCTTGTCCACATTCTTGAATTAATTCTTGGATATATTCCTGAATTAACTTCTTTGGGCGATAGGGTTGATATTGTGCCAGTGTAGTTATACATTTATCTTGTAATTGTGCGCCCACTAATTGCAATTCTATGGGGCGAACCTCACCAACTTCTGAAGATAAATCAGCCAGTAAAGCATCAATTAAGGCTGGTTGTAATTTGAGTTGTGATTGTTGATGTAATTTATGGGAACGTTCAGTTAGGTTTTCAATAAGTTGTCTGGCATTTTCAGGAGAAAAATTATTAATTTGATAACGAATATTTTTGGACAAGATATTATTATTAATTGCTTCTATTGATGAAACATATTTAAAATCCAGCAGACGATGTAAATAATCTTCGCGCAAGTTTAAAATAACTTTTACAAATGATATAGTTAAACAATCACTAATAAATTTATCAAATTCTTGTTTTTTATGACTGTCTGTATCACCAAAGAAAAATTCTTCAAATTGGTCAAATATTAAAACTGTAATTAGATGATTATCTGCATTTTTCCGTAGTTGTTGGTAAATGATCTCAACATTCATATCTGGTTGAATATCAATTGAAGATTCTATTTCTATGGCTGATTTATTCGCCATTTTCAACATGGCTTTATTTAAGGATTTCCCTAATTCTTTTAACCAATTTTTATATAGTTGGACAACAACTGGTACCGCAATTTGATCACCTACACTACGGTTTTGCAGTGCGGGAACTAAGCCGGCAATGACTAGAGAACTTTTACCCACACCTGATTGGCCATGGATAATTATCAATTTTTGGTCAGCACGGCTAATTCTACCAATTAAGTTATTAATATCATATTCTCTGCCTGAAGCAGTAATTTCTAAAGCTATGGTACTATTTCCCAACTTAGATATTAAACCGGGGTTGGTGACTTTTTTCTGTGGTTTTAAACATCCAGCACCGATAAATGGCACAAAACCATATTGTTGATCTAGAGAATTGAGTTTTTGTTTAATAATATGGGCTTGAAGATACCGACCCGCTTGAAAGTATAGAGATTTCAAAAGATCCAATAAGTTAATATAACGATAGATATCATATTTATATTCACTACTTTCTAAAGCTAATAATAATTGGTAAGATGCTTGATCTATATATTCTGCTGCTACCGTTGTTTTTCCCAGATTACTAAGTGCTTGGGCTAAGGTTAACATATAAATTTGTTCTAATAGTAGAGGTAATAAATAATGATTTAATTCCTTGTTTTTTCTGGCTTCTTCTAGGTATATTAATGATGTATATGCTAAAATACTAGCCTGCATCCAATTTGAATTATGTAAAGCTATATGTGCTAAAATACTATAATCACAAGCTAATTGAATTTTCCGACCATATATTCGATGTAATTCTAGGGATTTTTCAGCAACAACCTGTAATTCTGTCCATTCTTCTAAAATATATAAAATTTCTGCTAATTGCTTAATAAATTCAGATACTAACTTTATACATCCAGCAACTTCCAATATCTTAAAAGATTGGGAAAGATTTGTTTTGGCTGATTGCAAATTACACTTACTCGCTCTTTTATTTTGTTTAGCAAGACGATAAAAGCATAGTCCAATGTGCAGTAATAAAATTGCCTTTTTTAAAGAATACTTATGGTCAATATCTGTGTTTTCTCTTTCAGTAAATAAATTTTTCTGTTGATCCCAAAAATGCAAACTTTTTTGAAAATTATTTAAAGCAGAATAAATTCGATTATTGATATAATCATCTATACCAAAAACAAAATCTAAACTGGATTTTAATTCTGGTTCTATTTCTATCCCCCAGTTCTTCAATTCAAAAATTGCATAATGGAGTTGATTCTTATTTGTCCAGATTTTTTCTAACTTGAGATGATTGCTCTGAGTATAGTCACCTTGTAAAATTTCGGTAAACAAATTCTCTGTTTCTTGTTGCAAAAGTTCTAGCAACCCCTGGGAATTCATGTCAAATCTAATTGGCGTGGCCGCCCAACTGGCAAAATCAGGAGCTAACTGCCAAATTTTAGCTAAAATTTGATCATTTATCCAAAAAACCATGGGCATTTGATAGCATTTGCGAAATTCATCCCGGATCTGATTAATGGAACGCAAAAGATCGTCTATGTCATCAACTAATTCAAACCCGATAATCATTAATCCAGCAGGTTGGGTTAAGCTGAGTTGTGCTTGAATTGTTGTATATAAACTTGTGGTTTTTTTATCTAAAGTGATAGTTTGGAGTTTGTCACTTCCCCAACCCATTTCTACCAGTTGTTGCCGGATTAACTCATGCAAAAATTTATAGTTACAGCACAATAAGATGACTGAAAACTGATTTTTAGAAAAGTTAATGGCTCTGTCTAAACTACGTAATGACTGTTTGTTCGTAGCGATTATATCATCTGCTTGCTGTTTTTTAACCATGATTTAAATTTTTCGGTTTCTGCTAAAACTGGGTTAATTGCAAACCAAACTCCTTGGTGATCACGATACTCAAATACAAATAAACTACGTAATAAAAGATCGTACTCTATGTCTCCTTTGACTCGTTGTTCTTGGATTACCTGAAATATTAATTCACTCTCATTCATATCAATGGCATTAGCACGATAATCTCGTTGTCTTCGGATTACCAATTCTACACAATTTCTGTCAAAGGGTGGATCTTGTTCTCGTAAACAATCAAATAGTAATCCTAACAGGTCGCGGACATGACCACCACTAATCAAGCATAGTCTATCTAGACTATCACTATTGTCAAATAATTGGGTAATTAAATTCAGACGCTTTGCGGGTGAACTGTGAGGAAATGCTCTTGCTAATACCATTTGGCGCATTAGTTCTAATCCCTCTATGTTAATTTCCCCAGAACGTTGACGCACTGGGATCATTGGTAATATTTTCGGTGCTAGTCCCCCTCCTAAACGATGTTGTAGTTGGGCGCTATCGTTGGAAAATGTTAGTGCTAAAGGTATAGTATAAACTATATGACAATTCAGTTTCCGTAATTGGTCTCCTCGATCAATAAATAAGTATTCCGGTAGCGATCGCCCAGAAGGTAATGGACGGATGGCCACTCTATCTAAGTTATCAACAATGACTACTAATCCTTTTTTACCCCTAGCTTTTAGTTCTAAATTAGCCCGATCTAGTAGTTCTTTGTTAATTGATTGGAGGATATTTTCTGTCCGTGGTTCTAGATAGTCTCTTAACCGTCTGCGTAAGTGTGGGCTTTCTTTCGTTTTAGTGGTAATCTTACCAATACCTACGGATAATTCGGCTTCTACACCTAATTCTATCGGTGTTTGCAAAAAATCTACCACCTCACTGAACAATTTAGTAAAGTACGTAGGTTGGACACGGAGTTTCATTGCTTCTATGCTTTTACTGACCAAACCAGCGATCGCTAAAAGAATATCTGTAATATCTATATCTACCATCTCTAAAACACAGGTGGACTCAAAATAGACTACATGAAAATTTTGCGCTTCTAACTCTGCTTTGAGCCTTAACAGTTCCGTAGATTTCCCACAACCCAAATGTCCGGTAAATAGTTGACAAGTTGGTATATTAGGAGAAATTCTGGTAATAGTTCGCAGCAAAGCCTCAATGATCTTACCCCCACGCACTGAAGCAAAATCAATATAATAGCTCCGGTCGTCTAAATTCTCAATCATCAAAGGCCGAGAAGGATTACAAGCTTGATAAAATCTTTCTAAATTAAGAAGCATAAAAATCCGGTTTACACTGTAATGGTCATGACACCACCTGTCATTTTCTTTTTACATTAGAAAATCAGACTTATCCGCAATAATCAGGTATAGAAGTACAAATAATTTTATCTTTTTCTTGATAATTTCATCTTACAGCAAGTTCAGCTTGAGTGAGGTACACTTTGTGCGGGCAAGATGCCCGCACCACAAGAGTTTTATCATTAATATCTGTACTTCATAATATCGGAAACTGCTGTAAATATTGACAGTCCCTGGTCTCAATATATGCAGAGTCTACATTCATTGATCAAAACAAAAGAACACAAAATGATTAAGAGATTACATACCAAAACCTTGATTTAGCGATAAGAACCCATAAAAATCAGGTAGCCTTATCGCTTATTTCTGAGAGTTTACGTGTTTATTCGCAAAGCGCAGGATGATGTTAATCCTTACATTGACCTTGACGAATACAATCTCCTGTTTGCTCACTTCTGTCAGACGGATTTACCACTAGCTGTAATTGAGTATTATTTTCGCTTATGTGAGTATTGCGGACGGATAGCTTGTTACCTGCAAAACAAGCATTGGCATTGTATACATAGACCGACAATACCATTAGTCCTAAACCAATTATGTTTTTCATATAGAGATTGAATTCCCATTGATGATTGTGTAATCAGCAACGTCACCAAGAGGGTGAAAACCTGTACACGAACTAATAATTCTCAAAATTGCCAAAGGAATCCTGTCTCTAGTGTCTAATTCGATACTAGAAATGGTGCAATTTTCAGGGGCATTAGTCTATTTTTGTTGATTTAAGCGAGTAAATCTAGATTTTTACTGGGTTTTACCCCTGCTATATCTTTGATTTCTCCGCAGTTGAGATCAACAAGTCGTTGTTTTCATTCATTCACAGATCAAAATCAGATCCGTAACTGCTAAATTTACTCTTACCCCCCGGTAGAGTGAATTTAGCCACAAGATAACGTTCTTTATACTTATGCAAATCTGATGAGTAAAACCCGGATAAAAAAAAGTTTTTTTACAAGAAACAAATATGAATATTATGCGTCAACATATAAAACGCTGTAAAAAATATAGTCTTTGATTTCTCTCGTCTTTATAGCTTATATATGTACAAGCATTAAATACCTATTTAGAATCAGCTATACAGCCATTTAATAAATTAGGGGATGATATTTTATCTGCCATTAATACTGATTAGTCTAGTAGTATTAATTTAGGAAGTTGCTCAACAGCATCTGCAATAATTAATACTCTAATTTCATAAAGTTAAAAATGGGAAAATAAAAATAAATATGCAAATGCTACCAAAAATGAATAGAGTGATTTTCCTGAATCAATGACAACTTCAAGAGTTTTTGAGCCTATTCCTAATAAGAGTGTCAAAATAGTTAACGAATATTGCCTCACAAATGTTTCCTTTCATTTCTTACTCATGACCTCTTCACAAGACGTAGATACTATAAATTCCCCCGACCTCAACCCAGAAGGATCGAGAGAACCAGCTATTAACCCCCTAGATGAGTTACCGGGGGAAGTAGAAATGTCAATTTTTGACCACTTAGAGGAGTTGCGACAAAGAATTTTCTATTCCCTCATAGTGGTGGTAGTCGGTATTGTCGGTTGTTTTATCGGAGTCAAACCCCTGGTACAATTACTAGAAGTTCCTGCTCACGGCGTTAAATTTCTGCAATTAGCACCAGGAGAATTTTTCTTTGTCTCCATGAAAGTTGCCGCTTATGGTGGTTTAATCTTAACCACACCCTTTATTCTCTATCAAATCATCCAATTTGTCTTGCCTGGACTGACAGTACGGGAACGTCGTTTAGTCATTCCCGTGGTGCTAGGGTCAAGCGTGCTATTTCTAGGGGGATTAGTATTTGCGTATATTGCCCTCATCCCTGCTGCTTTGCAATTCTTCATTAACTATGGTGCTGATGTTGTGGAGCAACTTTGGTCAATTGACAAGTATTTTGAATTTGTGCTGTTATTATTATTCACTACAGGACTAGCGTTCCAAGTTCCAGTTATTCAATTATTGCTGGCTTCCTTGGGAATTGTTTCTTCACAAATCATGTTAAAAGGCTGGCGTTATGTAATTATGGTATCAGTGGTTTTAGGAGCGATTTTAACACCTTCTACAGATCCTTTAACCCAAAGTCTTTTAGCTGGGGCTGTTTTAGGGCTATACTTTGGTGGTATTGGACTAGTCAAACTCACGGGGAAATAATTTAAGTTGTTAGTGGTCAGTTGTCAGTTGTCAGTTGTCAGTTGTCAGTTGTCAGTTGTCAGTGGTCAGTTGTCAGTAAGTAAAGTTGCCCAAAACCTGTTCCCAGTTAAGAGTTCCCAGTTAAGAGTTCCCAGTTCCCAGTTAAGAGTTCTCAGTTAAGAGTTCCCTGTTCCCAGTTAAGAGTTCCCAGTTAAGAGTTCCCTGTTCCCAGTTAAGAGTTCCCAGTTCCCAGTTAAGAGTTCCCAGTTAAGAGTTCCCAGTTCCCAGTTAAGAGTTCCCAGTTAAGAGTTCCCTGTTCCCAGTTAAGAGTTCCCTGTTCCCTTGTCATAACGACAATTTTTAACGCCAACCTACTTAGTAAGTTACGTTATAAAATTACGTTAATTGTTAATCGCTATGCAGAAAGCCAGTTATCCTGATTGTTACCATATAAAATAGGTTTTGATAATTTAATTAAATTAATTTTGTCAACGCTGGCTAATTTATCGCTAACGTAATCAAAGACAAACTTAACTTGTTTGTTTTACAATAGGAATACTTCACAAGCATGATTCAAGAGCGCGTATTACCCACATTTAATAACGCCACAGTCCAAATTACGAAAGAAGAAGGATTGGGCTTATACGAAGATATGACATTAGGGCGTTTATTTGAAGATAAATGTGCCGAAATGTATTATAGAGGGAAAATGTTTGGTTTTGTCCACCTATACAATGGACAAGAGGCGGTTTGTAGTGGCATCATCAAAGGAGCAATGCGTCCTGGTGAAGATTTCGTTTCCAGTACCTACCGTGACCACGTTCACGCTTTAAGTGCTGGAGTACCTGCACGAGAAGTTATGGCGGAATTATTCGGTAAAGCCACAGGTTGCAGTAAAGGGCGCGGTGGTTCTATGCATATGTTTTCTGCCCAACACCGGTTATTAGGGGGTTATGCTTTCGTAGCTGAGGGTATTCCTGTGGCTGCTGGTGCGGCTTTCCAGTCTAAATACCGTCGGGAAGTTCTGGGAGACAAGAACGCTGACCAAGTGACCGCTTGCTTTTTTGGTGACGGTGCTGCTAACAATGGTCAATTTTTCGAGACGTTGAATATGGCAGCTTTATGGAAATTGCCGATTCTTTTTGTGGTAGAAAATAATAAGTGGGCAATTGGTATGGCTCATGAAAGAGCAACTTCCCAACCAGAAATTTACAAGAAGGCCAGTGTGTTTAACATGGTGGGTGTGGAAGTGGACGGAATGGACGTTTTAGCAGTCCGTCAAGTGGCTCAAGAAGCCGTAGCCCGCGCTCGTGCTGGTGAAGGTCCAACTTTAATTGAAGCTATGACCTATCGCTTCCGAGGTCACTCTCTGGCTGACCCCGACGAACTCCGCAGTAAGGAAGAAAAGGAATTTTGGTTTGCTCGTGACCCCATTAAAAAGTTAGCTGGTTATTTGCTGGAACAAAATCTAGCCACGGAAGCAGAACTCAAAGATATTGA
>LJOT01000666.1 GCA_001672075.1 Anabaena sp. CRKS33 | reverse complement strand
GCTGATTTGATTAAAAGAAATGTAGAGAGTTTGGAGATTAGTAAGTTGGACTATTTCCGGTGGTAAACTGCTGATTTGATTACGAGAAATGTCGAGAGATTGGAGATTAGTAAGTTGTCCTATTTCCGGTGGTAAACTGCTGATTTGATTAGCACTAAGATCAAGTTCTGTTACTTCATCTTTTGCTGCTTGTTTAATTATTTGTATTAGTTCTGCTTCAGTCATTTTCTGCTAATTCGATTTTTACATTGAGATAACATTAACTGCATTGCTGAATTTAGAGAAAATAAATTTCCTCTTCAATATACAAAAGTCGGTTAAAACCGACTTATGAAAAAAAGCAACTTTCTCACCCACAATCATGAGCGAAAAATTACGTCCAACTAGATAAACGGGGAACTTTTATTAATTCTTGACTGAGACTATCATGAAGATGACCATTAGTAGCTAAAATTCTCCCCGACTCAATTTTAATCGGACTCCCATCATAAGCAGTCACCTTTCCTCCCGCTTCCTCAACCAATATTATCCCAGCTACAACGTCCCAAGGCGCAATTCCCCTCTCCCAATAACCATCAAGTCGTCCACAGGCTACATAGGCTAAATCTAAGGCTGCTGCACCACCACGACGCACACCTTGGGTAAGATGGGTCAGATGACAAAATTCAGCATAATTATTATCAGCGGTTTCTCGACGATCATAAGCAAATCCACTAGACAGCAAGCTTTTATTTAATTCCGCTGTTTGGGAAACATGAATAGGACGACGGTTACGGGTTGCACCTAAACCCGCCCCAGCCCGAAATAATTCATCACGAAAAGGGTCATAAATTACC
>LJOT01000097.1 GCA_001672075.1 Anabaena sp. CRKS33 | reverse complement strand
ATAATTGAAACCTCAGAACAAGTAGGAGTTTCCACTATTTCCTGTTATGAAATAGCACTTGCACAACAACGAGGAAGACTAGAATTACCTTGTGCTGCTGCTAATCAATGGTTTCAGGAAGCATTAGAACCATCAGGTATTACATTATTTCCTGTAACTGTAGAAATTTCCTGTCGTGCTGTAAATTTATCTCCTGGGCTTGTAATTGGACCAATGGATATGCTGATTGCTGCTCATGCAATGAGCTTAGGTGTTACTCTAGTTACTAACAATATCCGCGAATTTTCTCGCATTCCTAAACTCTCATTAGAAAATTGGGCAGAGTAAGTTAATAAAATGTAATTTTGTGAAAATGTAGATGAATATTAAAAAAACATCCTGTACATCCTCAAATCCTGGACATCCTGATTCAGACAATTTTTAGCTACAATTAAAGCATTAGAAGTGATTCAGAAAGTAAGCTATTATCCCCATTTGCTTATAAAAACAAAGAATATGATACATGAAAAAAATCTCCCAATGCTTTGGCTTGATTTTTGCTAATACTTCTTTTACCATTTATTACTTCTGAAGTAATACCTTTTGAGCCAAAAATCTCGACAATATCCTTTTGTTTGAGTTGTCTTACTGACATTAACTCATGTAATATATCTAGGGGAGTTACAGCTTTCATTTGATAGACTTTATTTTCATATTGCTCAATTAGTGTTACTAGCAACTGTAAAACTTCAGCTTGTTCATCTGTCAAATTTTCCCCTAAATCCATAAATTTATCTACTTCATTTAGTAGACGCTTATGCTCTATTTCTGTGTCAATTATACGTGGCACAGTTTCAGACAGTAGCTTAATGTATTCTTCCTTGTTTAGTGTAGTTGTCATATACAACCCCCTTTGGGGTAGAATGTTTTCACTAGGGGCATAGTAAAGCCATGTCCTAGATGTTTATGAGCTTCTGAGTAGTGTAATTAGACTATTTAGAAGCGAAATCCTCTAATTATTCCTTATTTTTTCCACTTATCTTCATTATATTCACTATGAGTTAATACATCCTCAATCTTAATGGTCTTGACTTTATAGGTAATTTTAGTAATTAACCGAAACTTATTTCCTCCTATATTAAAGACTGTGTACCCTTGTACAAAATCTGCGTGTGGATAAACTTCCCTTACATCTATAATGTGTTTCCATTCTTCCTTTTGAGCAGTCTGGAGCCAGACATTAAGACTAATTTCAGAATCTGGATGAATCTTAATAAATTCAGATAGGCCTTCGATACCAATTACTTTCATAATATATTATTGATTTGGAGTTTTTTAGTTTAAACATATCTATTGCCTTGCGTCCTTGGTTTGTGTAACTATATGTTCTCATAAAGAGAACCAAATGTCAAGCCTCTGTACAGGAATTTTTGGAAATTCATTTCAAATTAGGCGAGGTGTTGAATTTAGCAGCGCGTAATCGTTACGCTACTGCAAGCAGATCGCTCATCCTGTAGGGTGCGTTAATTAAATGTAACGCACCATTTTTATTAAAATTTAACTGTCTGATAGCGTAGCGTGGCGCAAGCCATATCAGGATATCCAGGATTAAAGGATTAACAGGATAATATTTGATTTTGATATTCACAGAATATTAAAATTAGCGCAATTTTGTGAAAATCTAGATGAATATGATAAAACATCCTCTACATCCTCAAATCCTGGACATCCTGATTCTGACAAAATGCAACTACTGAAAATCTAGATGAATATGAAAAAACATCCTGTACATCCTCAAATCCTGGACATCCTGATATGGCTAACGCCACGCTTCGCTATCAGACAAAAAATCACATTCTATGCTATTATTATGGGGAATTAGAGTGGTCAATTTGCCCCTAACTACAAATATTTCCCGTTTTTTTGACCTCAAAGCCTGAAAATAGACGAAATTGCCATGATTCGCTGTTTTCAGGATTGCATTAGACAACAGATCAAAAATTGGCATCAGCAGATCTCCTCTCTGCGCCCATTCCCAAAGTACAATAAGAATATATATCCGAATATTTTGATTAAGCTCTATGTCAGTTTTAGCAGCGATCGCAGTTTTGGCTATTTTGATCTTAGTACATGAGTTGGGACATTTCATAGCCGCCCGTTCTCAAGGCATTTACGTTAACCGCTTTTCTCTGGGTTTTGGACCGACGCTTTTAAAGTACCAAGGATCACAAACGGAATATACCATCCGCGCTTTCCCTTTGGGGGGCTTTGTTGGCTTTCCTGATGATGATCCCGATAGCCAAATTCCCCCCAATGACCCGAATTTGTTGCGTAACCGCCCTGTTTTGGACCGTGCTATTGTCATTAGTGCGGGTGTAATCGCCAATTTAATCTTTGCTTATTTAATGTTGGCTTTGCAATTGGGAATTGTTGGTATACCTCAAGAATTTCAGTATCAACCAGGTGTAGTTGTCAAACCTGTCAATGAACAATCTATTGCTTACCAAGCAGGGATTCGAGAAGGAGACATTATTCTGGCTGTCAATGGTCAAGAAATTCCTTTAGGTAAAGACGCAACTACATTATTAACAAAGGAAATTCAAAGTCACCCTAATCAAGAAATTGACCTGAAAATTCAACATGAAAATCAACAAAATTACCTGAAAATCACACCTAAACAAGGTGCTGACGGTAAAGGTGTTGTCGGCATTGAATTAGTAGCCAATGGTAAAGCAAACTATCGTCGTCCTCAAAATATTACAGAGATTTTCAAAGTTGCTGCTAATCGTTTTCAACAGTTAGTTGTAGGCACATTTAAAGGTTTTGGACAGTTAATTACTAATTTTGGAAACACTGTCGGGCAAGTTTCAGGACCTGTGAAAATTGTCCAAATTGGCGCACAATTAGCCGCTAGTGATCGCACAAATTTATTCTCTTTTGCGGCAATTATTAGCATTAACTTGGCAATTATTAATATTTTGCCTCTTCCCGCTTTAGATGGTGGACAATTAGCCTTTTTATTCATTGAAGGTTTATTTGGTAAACCTTTACCTAACAAAATTCAAGAAAGTGTCATGCAAACTGGTTTATTCTTACTTTTAGGATTGGGTATTTTCTTAATTGTCAAAGAAACAACTCAGTTAGAATGGGTGCAAAAATTGTTACAGTAAAGTTAACATGATCACCTGACTGCTAATACCAAATTATGATGAAGCTGCAAAGATCAAGTTTTAAGAATAATTCACCGCAGATAAATACGGATGATTATTTTTCTGTGCAGCCTCACATAAAATTGGTATGATAACTAAGTAGGTGAACGGAAAAAAACCGACATAAGTAACGAAAAGTAAAGTTACCCAAAACCTGTTCACTGTTCCCTGTTCCCTGTTCCCTTGTCATAAGGACAAATTTTAACGCTAACCTACTTAACCAAATTGATTGACTCGTAAATCATTAACTAAAAAACAACGGGCCTTAGAAATTCTCTCCCGTCTTCACTATCTTTATCCAGATGCAACCTGCTCTTTAAATTACTCAACACCTGTACAATTATTAGTAGCAACTATTCTTTCCGCTCAATGTACGGATGAGCGTGTTAATAAGGTAACACCCGCATTATTCAAACGATTTCCTGATGCGAAAGGTTTAGCAAATGCTGATATATTAGAATTAGAGGAGTTAGTTCGTTCAACGGGTTTTTATCGTAACAAAGCCAAAAATATCAAAGCTGCTTGTCAGATGATTGTTAATGATTTTAACTCTATTGTTCCTAATCAAATGGAACAATTATTAAAGCTTCCGGGGGTAGCACGCAAAACCGCAAATGTGGTTTTAGCCCATGCTTATGGTATTAATGCTGGAGTGACGGTAGATACTCATGTTAAGCGCTTGAGTCAACGTTTGGGGTTAACAAAAAATACTGAACCGGTGGGAATTGAAAAAGATTTGATGCAGTTATTACCCCAACCAGATTGGGAAAATTGGTCGATTAGATTAATTTATCATGGCCGGGCTGTGTGTAAATCCCGTTCTCCTGGTTGTGATGTTTGTCACCTAGTTGACTTGTGTGAGATGAATTTGTCCCTCCCAGAGTCCCAGAAAGTGATAAGTAGGTGAACAGAAAAAAACCGACATAAGTAACGAAAAGTAAAGTTACCCAAAACCTCTTCCCTGTTCCCTATTCCCTATTCCCTGTCACCTGTAACCTGTCACCTGTAACCTGTCACCTGTAACCTGTCACCTGTTCCCTATTCCCTATTCCCTGTCACCTGTAACCTGTAACCTGTCACCTGTAACCTGTCACCTGTCACCTGTAACCTGTCACCTGTAACCTGTCACCTGTAACCTGTAACCTGTCACCTGTCATAACGACAATTTTTAACGCCAACCTACTTATTTGGGAGTATCGGTTGTGGAAATTTTCCTATTTTCCCTATAATTGTCCAGGAGGGTGTATGATGGGGAATGGTGTCTTTAATTAAATTAGGGAATTCATGGCCAAGAAGAGTATGATTGAGCGCGAGAAGAAACGCGCTAAAATGGTGGAGAAATACGCCGAAAAGCGGGAAGCACTATTGGAAGAGTTCAGAACAGCAGAATCTCCATTGCTGAAGCTAGAAGTTCACCGCAAAATTCAACAGTTACCCCGTAACAGTGCGCCTACACGCAAACATAACCGCTGCTGGTTGACCGGTCGTCCTAGAGGTGTATACCGTGATTTTGGACTATCTCGGAACGTGCTGAGAGAATGGGCCCATGAAGGTCTTTTACCTGGTGTTGTTAAGTCTAGTTGGTAGTTGGTAGTCAGTGGTCAGTTGTAATGACTAATGATCAATAACCACTGACCAATAACTTAAGATACTATTGACCACAACAATGATCAATTCCCAGGCTATCTAATAGTAGATCGCTAACGGCGTTGGCGATCGCAAACTCTCCGAAAAAGCTTTTAGAAAAATCATAGCACTGCATTTCTGTGACAATGGCAATTACTAGAGAACCTAAGTCGTTTTCTCCTTCCATGCGTTGTCTAACAAAAATCTGTGATGCGCGTTGAGCAATATTTTGATTGATTGCTTCAGGAATAAACTCATTATCAAGCCAATGTAGTAAGTTTTGTTGTAACCATTCTCCTTCTTGCTGGGGATTTTCCGAAGGTGGGAGGGTAATGGGTGGAATTGTTTGAGTCATGTTTGTATATTTTAAATAGATTTTGTTTACCAGGTTAGTCTCTTAAAAGTTCGCAAGGGAATACTGATAACAGTCCATTGCGTTCAGATGGGGATTTTTTGGATGATTCACTCAATTATGGAATATGATGTTAGTGCTATTATTCGCGGTTATGCCCAAGGTTATTTTCTCATGGCTGATGAAAATAATCATCTGGCATGGTATGAAAGTCGGGAACGAACTTTAATTCCTTTGGATGAAAAATTTCGCTATCCTAAGTCATTACAGCGAGTTCTCAACCAAGAACGATTCACTGTAGCAATTAACCGTGACTTTCTGGGTGTAGTGGCTGGATGTGCTAATCGTGACATAACTTGGATTTCTCCAGAATTAGAAAAGATATATTGGTTACTTTACCAGTCGGGATATGCTTATAGTTTTGAAACTTGGTCTGGTGATCAATTAGCGGGGGGAATTTTAGGAATTGTGATTGGTGGTGCTTTTATTGGTGAATCTATGTTTTTCAACATTTCCGAAGGTTCTAAAGTCGCAATGGTGAAATTAGTAGCCAGATTGCGTCAAAGGAATTTTTTGCTATTTGATGCCCAAATGATGAATCCCCATTTATCTAGATTTGGCGCTTATAATGTCAGTAATAGTGAATATCATCTTTTACTGAAACAGGCCTTGCAACTTCCTTGTTATTTGATTTAACTTCAAGTTTAAGTAGGTTGGCGTTAAAAATTGTCGTTATGACAAGGGAACAGGGAACAGGGAACAGGGAACAGGGAACGGGGAACAGGGAACAGGTTTTGGGCAACTTTACTTTTCGTTACTTATGTCGGTTTTTTTCCGTTTACCTACTTAGTCTTGGTAATTAGTAAAAATTCTTGTTCAAAAACGAATAACTGACCACTAACCACTGTCACCTGTCACCTGTCACCTGTCAACTGTCAACTGTCAACTGTCACCTGTCAACTGTCAACTGACCACTAACGATAGAATCAAACTAGATTATTCATTATCAAGCCATCAAGAACCATGCCCTCTGATATTGCTGTTGAAAAGAAAAAGTTAAAAAATCCACCTTTGCAAATGCACTACTTAGGTGATCGTGTTTTGCGTCAACCGGCAAAGCGTGTGACTAAAATAGATGATGAACTTCGCCAATTAGTGCGCGAAATGCTGCAAACTATGTATAGCTCAGATGGCATTGGTTTGGCTGCACCTCAAGTTGGTATTAATAAACAGCTAATTGTTATTGATTGTAAACCAGATGACCCAACCCATGCGCCATTAGTATTAATTAACCCTACCATTAAACAGGTGAGTAGTAAGCTCTGTGTGGCTCAGGAAGGGTGTTTGAGTATTCCCAACGTCTTTTTAGATGTAAAACGCCCAGAAGAGGTGACAATAGCCTATAAAGACGAGTATGGCCGTCCGCAAACATTAAAGGCTGATGATTTACTTGGTCGTTGTATTTTACATGAATTAGATCACCTCAATGGCGTGGTATTTGTAGATCGTGTAGAAAATTCCTTGACTTTAGCCCAGGAGTTATCTAAAAATGGCTTTTCATATCAAGCGGTCAAACCAGTAGCATAGGGTGGTCTAGTAGTGTATTTAACT
Organism: Anabaena sp. CRKS33; assembly: GCA_001672075.1. GTDB lineage: Bacteria > Cyanobacteriota > Cyanobacteriia > Cyanobacteriales > Nostocaceae > Dolichospermum. The sequence goes on along the minus strand of LJOT01000097.1, from coordinate 7,753 downwards.
CCAAAAAGCGGTTTATTTTTAGGTGGTGCTTGTGTAACAGCCATTGCGGCTGTTGGTTCGGTTTTTGAACTAAGTTATGGAGAACCAGATTTTGGCTTCCAAACCACTGCCATTATCTTAGCTTTGAGCATTCCTCTCACCGCATTCTTTTTTATTGCCGCAGTTAGGGATGCACGGGCTAATATGAAATAAGCATCAGGTATATGAAAAAGGTAAGAGGATGAATGAGGAATGCACACTTCACCCTTTTACCTTTTATTTTTACTTTAGACATCTGAGCTAATTAGATCATGTCCGCCCACGATATAGTTCATCATTGTATTGCCTTGTATTGCCTTTTGCCAATTACCAATTACCCATTACCAGCCTCAACAGATATCACAAGTGTTCAACCAGACATGATATTAAATGTGCATAACCTGAAACTCTGATAGGGACAATTCATGAATTATTCCTACAATAATTTTCACAAGATGTCTTTTGTATTTCCAGATACAGTTAACAACCCATAAAACAAAATAAAGAAATCCAGCTTTGATCAAGCCAACCCATAAAATAATAATAATAGTATTAGCTAATACATAAAATCTATTTTTACTGTCATCAAAGCAACGATTCTGAAGCAATGAGTACAACTTAATATATCTGAAAATATCTTACCTAAATAGCTGTAAAGTCTTACAGGTTAAGGGATTTGTTTTGAGTACAAAAATGCTGCATCCCTAAACGAAAAATACCAGTACCCCAGTTAGAAAAAGCTAGTACCCCTACCCCAACAGAAAATGTAAAGTTATGTTAAATAGGGGTTTAAACCTATTGAGTACAATCGTAATAAATTTAATAAATCTAATCTGCGTTACTAATTTTGTCCCTTGGAAAGTTATCTGATATAAGCATGAAAACACTACAGGATTTTTTAACCTCACAGTATCAATGCACCAGTCCTTAAACAGTATCAGTAAAACCGAAAATATCAATACAAACCTGAAGAAAAATCAAAGTCCTGGACTATTTTTAGAACCGGTAATTAGTGATTTTCGGATTATTTTTGAGCGTGATCCAGCCGCTCATAATTGGTTAGAGGTTATATTTTGTTATCCTGGGTTTCATGCTCTTTGTTTACATCGTCTTGCCCATTGGTTACACCTCCATAAAGTGAGTTTTATTCCTCGGTTTATCTCCCATTGGGGACGGTTTTTGACAGGAATTGAAATTCACCCAGGGGCAAAAATTGGCAAGGGTGTATTTATTGATCATGGCATGGGTGTGGTAATTGGTGAAACTGCGATTATCGGAGATTATGCTCTTATTTATCAGGGTGTAACATTGGGAGGAACTGGTAAAGAAAGCGGTAAACGTCATCCTACTTTGGGTGATAATGTTGTCATTGGTGCCGGTGCGAAAGTATTAGGAAATATTCAAATTAGCGATCGCGTTCGTATTGGTGCTGGTTCAATTGTCTTGAGTGATGTACCTCCAGATGCCACTGTAGTAGGTGTTCCGGGAAGGATTATTTCTCGTAAGTCGAATAACCACATTTCACCCTTAGAACATGGCAAATTACCGGATATAGAAGCGGGGGTAATTCGTTCTTTACTTTCCCGAATTGACCAACTGGAAAAACAAATACAAACTCTCACAAATCATCATCAAGATGATTAATAAAGTCAACTTTATCCAGTTTGAATTACTCATGGCACACAATTGTAATTTTTTAAATATTGGTGAACAAGTTTTGCAAATTCCTCTAGGTGATAGATGGTGTATTTATCACCGTTTGCAAGAGTTAATGATTTCTTGTTCCTGTCCCCCGGATGGGTCTTTGCGTATCCAAGTGAATAACCTCCAAGAAGCGATTCTAGTTCGTAGTACATTAATGCAATTTTTTGCTTCTCGTCATCAATTAGTGACATGGTTAGAAAATTGTTTGTGTAACGGTGCGGAGTTTTGATCAGTATGAATGATGACTGTTAATGATTTTGGGAATGTCTCATCAAAAGCATATCAATAGTAAGTTATTGTTCGCTCACAAACTATCTTGCATATTCAAGATAATTCACCTAAGCTTAGGTTCACCCAGTTTGCTAAAACTAAAATAATTAGTCATTGCTTATGGGAATAACTTGTACTTTATATTGATTTCGATTGTCAATGTCCAATTATGGTGATTAATAGTAGTAATAAGAAGTTATTGCAATTCCTACAAAAAGAACTGGCACTTTCCACCGCTGATATTGCAGTAGCAACGCGACACCCTGAATTTAATCATTGTCCTTTACCGATGCTGCTTTGGCAATATGGTTTAGTGGATTTACAGCAATTAGACAGAATTTTTGATTGGCTTGCAGAACATTCTTAGTTACGGTAGATGAAAAATTATCAGTAAACATCAGAGGTAGAAATTATGATTACTAGCTTAATTGCTGGCATGAGTATGTTATTTTTGACAGGATTTGTTAATGTTTATCTAGGTTATTGGCTGCTGACAAAATCCACAAATAATACCACCAAAAATACTTGATAAGTGATACCAATTTTTGGTTTCCTACCATACAGATGCAACAAAAATATTAGAGTAATAATTAAGGATCGTAAATCATGATTCATGATTTATTCGCTCAATCAAGTATTTATTGCACATCTACCCTTACTCAGAATTGTAGCGAACAAGGATATTAGAAAAAACTCCGCTAGAGGGATGTTAAAATGTATCAAATCATGATTAATGATACGACATTACGCGATGGAGAACAGGCGGCAGGTGTTGCTTTTAACTTAGAAGAAAAAGTAGCGATCGCTCAATTCTTAGATACCATTGGTGTCCATGAATTAGAAGTAGGAATTCCCGCCATGGGAGAGGAAGAAATTCGCGCCATTGTTGCCATTCGTAACTTAGATTTACAAGCTAAACTATTAGGTTGGAATCGTGCTGTATTATCAGATATAAAAGCTTCTATAGCCTGTGGATTGGAGCGAGTACATATTGCCATTCCTGTATCTGGAGTACAAATTGCAGCTAAATTTCATGGTCAATGGCGCGTAAGTTTACAAAGACTAAAAGACTGTATTAGCTTCGCATTAGATCAAGGTCTTTGGGTATCAGTTGGTGGTGAAGATTCTTCTAGAGCCGACGAAAATTTTCTCCAAGATGTTGCTCTTTTATCCCAAGAATGGGGAGCATCACGATTTCGTTTTTGTGATACCGTTGGGGTACTTGATCCCTTCAGCACTCACATAAAAGTTAAGCGTTTAGTATCAACCCTATCAATTCCTATTGAGATTCACACCCATAATGATTTTGGACTAGCAACTGCTAACGCCTTAGCCGGAATCAAAGCCGGTGCTATGTCTGTAAATACCACCGTTAATGGATTAGGAGAAAGAGCCGGAAATGCAGCCCTAGAGGAAGTAATTATGGCTCTCAAATGTATCTACGGTGTTGATTTAGAAATTCAAACTCAACACTTGTTAACACTATCTCAATTAGTTGCTAGAGCCTCCGGTGCTAAGGTTCAACCTTGGAAAGCAATTGTGGGTGAAAATACCTTTGCCCATGAGTCTGGTATTCATGCTCATGGTGTACTCCAAAACCCCATTACCTATGAACCATTTTCCCCTGAAGATGTGGGCTGGGAACGGCGTTTAGTCATAGGTAAACACTCTGGCCGCCATTCATTATCTAACTTATTAGAACAGCATGGAATCTTTCTTGATTCTCAAGAAACCCAAGCTATTTTAGATATAGTTCGTCAACAATCAATTCTCAAAAAACGTAGTCTCACTACAGAAGAATTATTAAATTTAGTCAGCGAAAAAAGGTATTCCCATGCAACGTGATGAAATAGAACTGAACTCGCAACCTATTTTTGAAATTGGTCAAAAAGTCCGAGTTAAGAAACTAATCAAAAACGATGGAACTTTTCCCGGTCGAGAAATTGGGGAAGTTTTAGCAAGAATTGGTGATGTGGGTTATGTATCCAGTATCGGCACATTTTTGCAAGCTTATTATATCTATGCTGTACATTTTTTGGAAACAGGGTACATCATCGGTTGTCGAAAAAGAGAACTAGAATCTGCTGAGGAAAAACATGAAAGTAATGTTGCGAATGAATGATGCTGGTACTTTAGTTGTCTATGTCGCTAAAAAAGACTTAGAAGAAGAAGTAGTCAAACAAACAGATAGTGAAGCAGGTAAAATTCTCACTTTAGCTAATGGTTGGGAATTAGAATTTAGTGAAATACCAGATAAAAGTTGTTTACCTTTAACTGTGGAAGCTAAACGTCTTTCTTAAAAACTCAGAAAATATCAAGAAGGTAAAAGTTAGAAATCTCTTTTTTCCTCTTCCTTCTTGCTGGTAATTATCAATATTACCCCAGTAAAATGGGGTTTATTATTTTTTTATGAAAAAGTTGAGTTATTGAAAATGAGTGAAAAATATCTGACATTATCGGAATTAAATATTGAGGGACAATTTTTAGGATTTGTGGGTAAGGAAACAGGTAAATGTAAACATTTACGGTTGGGAATTGGATCGGGAAATATCAAAATCAAAATTCCTAAAAATTTACGTTGTTCTCTAGGTTCATCTTTATTACCAGGTGAACAAATTCGCATTAGTGCTATTAGTAAATTAAACCCCCGCAGCCATAAGCTAAAACTCCAAGCTAATCAAATTCAATCCGTTGGTTTTTGTCCTCTGAAAAATCCCCTTCCTCAACCGAAAGCCAAGATTATGGTATGTCAAAAATCTGGTTGTTTGAAACGAGGTGGAAAGGGCTTATTATCAGACTTAGAAAAAACCTTGGGCGATCGCGGTTTATCTGATCAAGTCATAATTGAACATACCGATTGTCAAAAACGTTGTAGTAGCGCCCCTAATTGTGTTTTAATGTTAGGTAAAAAGCAATACAAGAAAGTTCATCCAGAAGCGATCGCCTCTTTGTTAGAGAATCATTTGAGTTAATTTGTCAATATATCTGATAAAATCCTGACCAAGGTGAAAGAGTTAAACTCTCATTCACCTATTTTTACTGTCAAGAGTTAACATAAAAATAGCTCTGTAATTCTGTAATTTTTATGACTGTAGTTACTGCTAAACGCTTCACTGTAGCTGAATATCACCGTCTAGCGGAACTCGGCTTCTTTAGAGAAGAAGAGCGAGTTGAGTTAATCAAAGGTGAAATAATTGAAATGGCTGCAAAAGGTACACCACATTGTGTTTGTGAAACACTTTTATATAGGGAGTTAGTCCAGCTTTTGCTAAACCGCGCTATGGTACGAGGACAACAACCTATTATTATCCCTGACCACAGTGAACCAGAACCAGATTTAGCCATTGTCCGTAATGTCAATGATAACTACCTTTCCTCCCATCCTAGTCCATCTGATATATTATTTTTAATTGAAATTTCCAATTCTACCTTGAAATATGATCGAGAAGTAAAATTACCACTTTATGCAGAAGCAGGTATTTCTGATTATTGGATATTTAATTTAATCAAATCTTGTTTAGAGTGTTATAGTCAGCCTTATCAAGATTCCCAAGGTAATTTTGATTATCGTCGTAAATTAATTTTATTGCCTAATGAATCTGTTAAATTACCATCTTTCCCTGATTTAATTTTAGATTTATCTAAAGTCTTTCCTGGATAAAACCCCACGAATTACAAAATTGTCTGATAGCGTAGCGTTAGCCATATCAGGATAACCAGGATTATAGGATTAACAAGATGGTTATTTGATGGTTAATGGCTGGTGTTTATGTATTTATTCTGACATCTCATTTTAAGAATATTTACTGTTCTCTATACTAATCATCAACAACTAACCAATAATCATCCAATCACATCCTGTACATCCTGATTCAGAGAATAATATGCTATTTTGAATATTTTTTCATTACCGCCTTGGAGTTGGAAAATTCAGGGTACTTTTGTAATGTACTTTCAACGGGACAATTACCGATTCAAGTTTCCCAACTCTGTACGCATAATGTTTTGCTCCAAAGAGCCTCCCATTTCTGGGGTAATGTTAGCTTTGACAATGTTAGAGGTCTGTAACTATCTTAAAAGCACTGGTTTAACCCTTAAGCCTGTTTAACTCTTACCTCTAAGGTAGTTTGGTTAAGAAGTGAGTCTGGTCAACTAGGCTTTTACAAGCCCTCACTTACCCAAAGGGAAGTGATGGGTGGTTGACTTACTAGGTTATAGGTAATATTACACTGTATATCAATTATAAACTCTAAACTGTATTCAGACAATAATATGCTATTTTAGATACAGCATACATGAAACCAATCATTAACTAATCATGAATCATCCACAACAACCGCGAGAATACGATGCTGTGCTTGGTGGTAATAGTCCATCACCAGAAGGTGCTGCGGTTTTAGGAGGTATTGAAGGGGTAAAATTGCGGTTACAAAATCCAGAGGCAAAGGTGAGAATTGCTGCACTTCAGCAAGCTTTGAATTATGGAGAACAGGGATTAGATTTAGTAATTGCAGGTTTAAAAGATGAATCTGTAGAAGTTCAAATCCAAACTTATCATATATTAAATTCTAGAACAGAAACAAAAGTTAAAGAAGCCTTAATTTCTCATATCCAAGGGTTAAAACTAGAAAAAATTGAATTAGTCACAACTAACAAATATGGAGAAATTATTCAGCGTCAGCAGCATATAGCTAGATATTTTACCGAAGATTTGGGTAATGGTGTGACATTGGAAATGGCTGCAATTACTGGTGGTACTTTTATGATGGGTTCACCAGAAAATGAAGCGGGAAGACAAAATAATGAAAGTCCTCAGCATCAAGTTACTGTTCCTAGTTTCTTTATGGGAAAATATCCAGTAACACAGGCACAATATCAAGCGATTATGGGAACTAACCCTTCTCACTTTAAAGGTGAAAACCGCCCTGTAGAAATCGTTAGTTGGAATGATGCAGTTAAATTCTGTGAACTGTTAAGCCAAAGAACAGGAAAAAATTACACCCTACCCAGCGAAGCACAATGGGAGTATGCTTGTAGAGCCGGAACTACCACACCTTTTTATTTTGGTGAAAGTATTACCCCAGATTTGGTAAACTATGATGGTAATTACCCTTATGGTTATGCTCCTCAAGGTGAGTATCGTAGACAAACCACAGATGTAGGTTCTTTTCCTCCTAACGCCTTTGGTTTGTATGATATGCACGGAAACGTCTGGGAATGGTGTTTTGATGATTGGGTAGATAGCTATAATAACGCGCCTATAAATGGTAGTGCTGTGACAATCTCAATTAACGCAAAGTTGCTGCGTGGCGGTTCTTGGTTCATCACTTCTGGGTATTGCCGTTCAGCGCGTCGTTACTATAATGATGCGGGCTTCATCTACTACAGCTACGGTTTTCGTGTTGTGTGTGATGCTGGGTGGACTGGTTAGCCCTTTGTACTCTTACACTCTTCCCCTTTACCCTCTTTTCTTTTCCCTTTTCCCTCACCGTCAGGCGATCAATTTTTTTTGTCAGAATCAGGATAACCAGGATTAGAGGATTTACAGGATTGTTATTTGATGATTTATAGATGAGACTTATGTATTTATTCTGACATCTCGATTTAGGAATATTTATTTAATAATTTTGTCAGAATCAGGATAACCAGGATTAGACGATTAACAGGATTGTTATTTGATGGTTCATGGCTGGTGTTTATAATATTTTGTCAGAATCAGGATAACCAGGATTAGACGATTAACAGGATTGTTATTTGATGA
>LJOT01000096.1 GCA_001672075.1 Anabaena sp. CRKS33 | reverse complement strand
GATGCTTTACGTCAAGCCCAACTAGCATTACTGCAAAGTCAGGATTACAGAGATCCTAATTTTTGGGCAGGTTACGTTCTTTTAGGTAATTGGTTGTAAGCTGTTACGCAGCTAAATTTGACAACCACAATTTACTTAAACTTTGTGGTGCGGGCATCTTGCCCGCTATAATTATACAAAAATTATACAAACTAAATGTACAAAAGATTCAATCCTCTTAAATCAAAAAGATCCCCGACTTCTTAAATAATTCGGGGATCTGGGTTAAATATTTCCAAAAAACTGTTCAATTATCCTCAATTGAGAGGTGGTTCTTGGGCAATGTTTGCCTCTTGCAAGTGTTTAACTGATGTTAATAATTGCTCCCAATAATTCTGAACTGTGGGATCATTGGGTTTTTGACGACGTAAATCAGCCAAGGTGGTAATGGCATTTTCCCAAATTCCAGATGCAGCATAAAGCATTACTTGCTCTATAGGATCACTGGTTTGTTGGATGGCGGCTGAGAGGTTATCATCTTTAACAACCTGAATTGCACCGGTTAAGGATAGGTCTGATTTGTTGCCAGAATTAGAGCAATTTGCTGATAACATCCAAGTGTATTTTTGATCCAGCTTTAATGGGCGATGATCAGGTACTTTAATGCTCAAAATGCCTCCTTGGGGAGGTGTTTTGAAGTTCTTGGTGTACAAGGGTTTATCAGCCTCATTCTTGAGGACAAATTCCAGAGATTGAATTGGTTCAGCAGTTTTAGGAATGTAGAAAAAGAATGTCGGATGATCTGATGTTGTCAGTTGTGAGTTGTCAGTATCAGACATGGCCGTTAAGGCTGTCAATTCTGATTGATGATTTTTCCCATCTAGACTAGTAGCAGGATTTAAACAGCCTCTGGTTGCTCCTAGTCTCACTCTCATAGGTCTGGTGGAGACAAAGACAAGTTGCTTATGCTTACCCCGATCAATGTATGCCCGTACATTGCTGATAGCATTTTGAGCATAGCGATCGCCTGGACGTAATTGTTCAGCCTGCTTGAATAAAGATAAAGCTGTTCTAAATTCTCTAACTGCGGTTTTTTTGTATCCTTCCCGCATATACTGGTTGTAATCACGGTTCTGATTATTGGCCGCAGCTAGAGCGATAGATGAACCAGGGGTTTGACTGGTCATCCCTGAAGGTAGGGACAGAAACCCCGCTAGAAGTAATCCTGTCAGAATGGAGTTTCGCATAAAACAGATAAGGATTGGTTGAAAAGTCCTTTGTTAATCAAGGCTTAATTTCTGGGATCACCCAGATATGTAACCGTTAAGTTGCCATCTATAGGGTGATTTTTCTGCAAGCAGATAAAATCTAGATTTTTGCAGTTGGTTTAAACTAAAATACAATATAATTATACTCCATAATTTCCATGATGGCGGATTTTAAGTAAGTTGGCCTTAAAAATTGTCCTTATGACAAGAGACCAGGAAGGATCAGGTAACACAGAAGAGGTTTTGGGCAACTTTACTTTTCGTTACTTACGTCGGTTTTTTATCTTGTATCTATCAAGTAATTTTTCTGTCACCACATCAGACTTTAATCCCATCCCCATGATTTTTAATATCTTCTTACTTCCTGTTATACTTATAAAAGTGATGTTCTTGTAGCTATTACACAATCGTAAAATCTACATTTACAAGATTGCTGGATAAAATATTAGTTCTATTTAATAGAGGGTAAATTAGTTAATGAAAGAACATTTAAAAATCGCCTTACGGAAAGCATCAAGTCAGGGGCTAATAGCGTTACTTCCAATTTTGGGAAGTTTCCTATTTTTAACTAGTGCGAGAGCAGATTTTAATGGTAATTTGACGATTAATGTGGCAGGAGTAAAAAACCAATCTGGAAAAATTTGTGCTAGTCTTTTTTCTGGAAGTCAAGGATTTCCTAGTGATAGTGAAAAAGCTGTCAAGTCCGAATGTATTAAGATTACAGAAAATCCTCAAAAACTGACTTTTAAGAACTTAAAACCTGGGAATTATGCCGTTGCTTTAATTCATGATGCTAATGAAGATGGTATGATGAATACTAATTCTTTTGGTATTCCCATAGAAGGTTTTGGGTTTTCTAACAATCCAACAATTCTGACAGGTCCACCTAAATTTAATCAAGCGGCTGTTTTCGTAGCAGGTTCAAATACTGATATTGAGATCAAATTGCAATATCTTTTAGGTCGTTGATTTATGTTGATCTAAATATTGGCGTTGGATAATAGTTGACATTTATGGGGGAGTGATTTAATCGGCAATTCTGGGGATTGTACAATTTGCCCAAACCCGCTATGCTTGTACAATAAACGGCGTTGCTGATTAAAGGTATGAATCTTAGTCTCACGCAAAGGCGCAATCACGCTTACTGATCTTGAAGAGTAGACGCAAAGGTAAGAGTTTTAAAGGTTCAATTTGGGAATTTTTCTTCTCAATTCAGCAACGCCAGTAGAAACTAACTTGTGTAAACTCTTATGCAACAACGAAAAATTTTGACTTGGCGATTTCATTGGCGATTATTTTACCTGGGACTATGTTGTTCTCTGATTACAGGACTTTATGCTTGCAATAATAAGCCCAATTCTGGTATAAATCTGGAAAAGTTTAAGATTGGTGCTAATGTGACACCAATTCAGAAAATCAGCCAAAAAAACCAGGATACTACAATTTATATTCAAGGTACAGTAGAAAAAACCGCTCCTTTAATCAAAAAGAAAGCATATCAAATTAATGATTCAACTGGTAAAATCTGGGTAATTACTAATCAGAGAAACCTAGTAATTGGAGAACAGGTAATATTAAAAGGTGATGTTCGGTACAAAAGTATTCCTTTAGCCGATCAAGAATACGGAGAAATTTATTTAGAGGTAAAGTAATTTATGAACGGTCAATTAGTGAATGTAGCCGTTGCTATTCTCTATCGAGAGAATAAGTTTTTAATGCAATTACGGGATAATATTCCTAATATTATAGCTCCTGGATGTTGGGCTTTATTTGGTGGACATATCGAATCTGGAGAAACTCCAGAAATAGCAGTTCAACGAGAAGTTTTGGAAGAAATTGGTTATGAATTAACTGCTTTTTCTCAATTCGGAATTTATAGCGATCAAAACGCTGTGCGTTATGTCTTTCAAGCACCCTTGTTAGTACCATTAAATCAACTTGTGCTTTCTGAAGGTTGGGATTTAGATTTGTTAACAGCAGAAGATATCCAGCAAGGGGAATATTTTTCTCAAAAAGCAGGAGAAGTCAGACCTTTAGCAACTTTACCTCAAAAAATCATGTTAGATTTTATCAAAACGCTATAAAATGATAGTGTGGGCTGTATTAAAATGAAAATTTTTAATTGCTTTTCCCATAACTTAGATTATTACTTAGATTTTTAAGAAATCCATGGAATCACAACCAGAAAAAAAATTAGCAAATTTACCGAAATGGTTAAATATAGGATTAGCATTTCCTATAATTATTCTTAATGGATGGTTATTAATTCAATTTATTAACTATTTTCAACCTTTAGTTAGTATTATTTCTATCGCTATTCTCCTGGCTTTTGTTTTAGATTATCCGATTAAACTTCTCCAAAAACGTGGAGTACCTCGTATTTTAGCTGTTGTGGTAGTATTGCTATTATCTATTATAATTTTAGGTGCGATTGGGGTGATTTTATTACCACTTATTCTGGAACAATTGAATGAATTAGCTAATCTTCTTCCCTATTGGATTCAATCTGGAACTCAACAAATAGAAGACCTACAAAATTGGGCATCTACACAAAAATTACCAGTAAATTTAAGTGGTTTAGCTGCTGAATTTTTAGGGAAAATATCTGCTCAACTTCAGTCTTTTACTGGAAAAATTTTAGGGTTTGCTTTGGACACTATTGGAAATTTATTTAATTTAGTCATCACCATAGTCTTGACTATTTATCTAGTTTTGAATGGTGAAAGTTTATGGGATGGAATTTATCTCTGGTTTCCTGCACATATTACTAGGAAAGTTAGGGAATTACTGCGGGAAGATTTTAATAATTATTTCATCGGTCAGGCTACATTAGGCGCTATTTTAGCTATGACTATAACACTCGCATTTGTATTGTTGCGTGTGCCTTTATCATTACTTTTTGGCTTAGGAATTGGTTTATTTTCCCTATTTCCTTTTGGAACAGGTATTGGTATTGGTATTGTCAGTTTATTAGTGTCCTTAAAAGACTTTGGTTTAGGTTTAGAAGTTGCAGCTATAGGTGTAGCTATTGACCAAATTAATTCTAATATTGTTGCTCCACGCATTTTAGGAAATTTAACTGGTTTAAATCCTGTATGGGTGGTAATTTCTTTATTGATAGGAGCAAAATTAGGAGGTGTGGTAGGTTTATTAGTTGCTATTCCTCTAGCTAGTTTTATTAAAGATATTGCTGATACTTGGCGCAATGGTGAATTTAAGGAAACTTCTGTTAATGTTGATAAGTAGGTTGGCGTTAAAAATTGTCGTTATGACAAGGGAACAGGGAACAGGTTACAGGGAACAGGGAACAGGTTGCAGGGAACAGATTTTGGGCAACTTTACTTTTCGTTACTTATGTCGGTTTTTTTCCGTTCACTTACTTAATGTTGAGATTGAATATCTAAAAGAATCATAAATTATGGAAAATCTGATTTATTGGTTTGGTGGAGATTTATAAAAAATTCTGCCATATTAACTGCATATCTTATTTTTCATATCTTATTTTTCATGAATGGGATGTAGTTGAAGATGCAAAAAAACAAGAAACTGATTACAATACTCAAGATCAAATCTCATTCCTTTGTCTAACTATCATGGAAAACTTTGTTTTTTATAATCCTGTTAAAATCCTGTTTGGTAAAGGTCAAATTGCTAACATTGGTACAGAAATTCCCCCAGAGGCTAAAATCCTGATTACCTACGGCGGGGGTAGTATTAAAGCCAATGGCGTTTATGATCAGGTAAAATCAGCATTAGCGGGACGGAATGTATTTGAGTTTGGCGGTATTGAACCTAACCCCCACTTGGAAACTTTAATGCAAGCCGTTGAATTAATACGCAAAGAAGGTATTGATTTTCTCCTAGCGGTGGGTGGTGGTTCTGTCGCGGACGGAACTAAATTTATCGCTGCTGCTGTTCCTTTTATCGGCGACCCTTGGGATATTTTAGCGCATGGTGCGCCTGTAACTGCGGCTTTACCCATGGGGTTGGTTTTGACCTTACCTGCGACCGGTTCGGAAATGAATACAAACGCGGTTATTACCAAGTGGGAAACTCAAGAAAAGTTATATTTCGCTAGTCCTTTGGTGTTTCCTAAATTTTCAGTTCTTGACCCGGAAACGACTTTTTCCCTCCCTCCTAGACAAGTTGGTAATGGTATTGTTGATGCTTTTACTCATGTCATGGAACAATATTTAACCTATCCGGTCAATGCACCATTACAAGACCGCATGGCTGAATCAATTTTAAAAACTTTGATTTCAGAAGGACCAAAAACCTTAGCAAATCCTACAGACTATGATACACGAGCAAATTTAGTTTGGTCAGCAACAATGGCATTAAATGGGTTAATTGCGGCTGGTGTTCCCCAAGATTGGACTACTCATATGATAGGTCATGAATTGACAGCTTTACATGGCTTAGATCATGCTCAAACTTTAGCGGTTGTCTTACCTAGCACTTTAACAATTAGACGCGATCGCAAATGGCAAAAACTTCTACAATATGCAGATAGAGTGTGGGATCTTGTCGGTGGTTCAGAAGAGGAACGGGTGAATACAGCAATTAGTAAAACTCGTGATTTCTTTGAATCAGTTGGGGTGCGTACTCACTTATCTGATTATGGTGTGGGGTTAGCAACTATTCCCGCAGTTATTGAGAATTTAGAAAAACATGGGATGACAGCTTTGGGGGAAAATAAAGATGTTAACTTGAAAGTTGTTGAGCAAATTTTAGCTCTTTGTGCTTAGAAATTAAAGTGGTAAGGTAAGGATAAATATTGCTTAATTTAGGGTGAAGGGTAAGGAGGAAAATGATCATAAACAAATATTTACTCTTTACCCTTTAACCCTTTCCATAACAAAGCAATTTTTAAAATCTACAACTTTTTTAAGTTAGGACAACAATAAAATTGCTACCAACTCTATGATAAAGAAGTGAAATTAAAGCTTTATGCTTCTAGAGGTGTTCAGGAATATTGGATCATGAATTGGCGGTTACAACAAATAGAAGTTTATCGAAGAGAAAGAGTAACTTTAATATTAGTAGAAACTCTATTTGCTAATGATGAGTTAATATCGCCTTTGTTGTCTGGATTTAGTTGTGTTGTGGGTACTTTGTTTAAGTAGAAAATTTCTTAAATTTCTAATTGAAAGACAAATATTTTCTAGGAGTCAACCAAAATGGTACAAGTAATCCAAAAAACTCTGACATTAGATGAGTTTCTGCAACTGTCCGTCGTTCTCCTTTAAGAATGACATTACAAAAAGATGGTGAAGAATTGATAGTTAATCAATTATCTGATGGGGAAAAATGCTTATTAGCAATGGTGGGAGATTTAGCGAGAAGATTAGCTATTGCTAACCCTGGATTAGAAAATCCTCTTGATGGGTTTGGAGTAGTTTTAATTGATGAAATTGAATTACATTTACATCCAAAATGGCAAAGAGAAATTATCCCAGCTTTAACTAGAACATTTTCCAAATGTCAATTTATTGTTACTACTCATTCTCCTCAAGTGATTAGTCAAATTAAACCTCAAGGAATTTATATTCTAGAAAAAACAGATACAGGTATAATTGCTAAACGTCCTGAAAGTTCCTATGGTAGAGATAGTAATCAAATATTAGAAGATTTAATGGATGTTACCGCACGTCCCGAGGAAATAAATGATGAACTTTTAAAATTATTTCGTTTAATTGATGAAGGAAACTTAGAAGCTGCTAAAGAATTAAGAAAAGAGTTAGCTAAAATAATTGGTGAAGATGAAGCACAATTTGTAAAAGCGGATATTTTAATTAGGAGAAAAGGACTTTTACGTAAATGAAATATATTCAAAAAAGTGCAGAACCAACTAGTTTATCTACATGGAAAATCAAGCAAGGTGATAAAATACCTACTTGGAAAAGTTTTGGAAGAACTGTAGTTAAAGGTCAGCTTTTAGAAACTTTATTAAAAGAACAAGGTTATATTTGTTGTTATTGTGGTGTTGCTATAGATAAAGGAAGTTGTCATATTGAACATTTTAAACCTCAAGGTAAAGATGAAACTGTGAGATTTGATTATTCTAATCTTGATGAGGATTTTAATGAAGAGGAAATCAGGAATATTATTAAGGATTATTTAGAATTGAATAATGACGGAAAGTATCAACCATTTTGTGCTACCATTGTTTATATTTTGGAAAATTATTACTGTAATTAAACTAATCCAGGTTAAAACATATTTCGTGGACAATAAGCAGTATAATAATATAAAGATATTAAGGAGCTTACATATTCCATGCCAACTATTAAACAAAGATTTACTGTAATTATTGAAAAAGAAGACAATGGGTATGTTTCCCTTTGTCCAGAATTGGATATTGCTAGTCAAGGAGATAGCATTGAGGAAGCAAAAGATAATTTAAAAGAAGCAATTGAATTATTTTTAGAGTTTGCTTCACCTTCAGAAATAAAAACTCGTCTCAAAAGCGAAATTTTTATTACTAATTTGGAGGTTTCTGTTGGGTAAATTACGCTTACTATCAGGTAAAGAAATCTGCAAAATTTTACAAGACAATGGCTTTACAGAAGTTAGACAAAAAGGAAGTCATATTGTCATGCAAAAAGCAATAGAAGACTCTACTTTGACTGCTATTGTACCTAATCACTCATCTGTTAAACTGGGTACATTAATGTCAATTATTCGACAATCTCAATTACCTCGTTCTCTATTTGAATAATAATTTTATCTCAGATCTCAAATCACTATGACACAACAACCGATACAAGTAATTGGCGGCGGACTTGCAGGTACAGAAGCAGCATGGCAAATAGCCCAGGCCGGCGTTCCTGTGATTCTCCATGAAATGCGCCCTAAACGCTTCAGCCCTGCCCATCATAGCGAAAATTTAGCCGAATTGGTCTGTAGTAACTCCTTTGGGGCTATGGCCAGCGATCGCGCTGCCGGTCTATTACACGCAGAATTACGGCAACTTGGTTCTATTGTCATCTCTAAAGCAGATGAACACGCAGTCCCGGCTGGAGGGGCTTTGGCGGTGGACAGAGGACAATTTGGGGAAGATTTGACCAAAACCCTAGCGAATCACCCTTTAATTGATTTTCAACGGGGGGAAGTTACAGCCATTCCCGAAGGTATTGTCGTTTTAGCTTCAGGACCCTTAACCAGTCCCGATTTAGCCGCAGATTTACAACGATTTACGGGTATGGAATACCTCAACTTTTTTGATGCTGCGAGTCCTATTATTGCGGGAGATTCTATCAATAAAGATATTGCATTTATGGCTTCTCGTTATGACAAAGGTGAAGCAGCCTATCTAAATTGTCCCATGAATAAAGAGCAGTATTTACAATTTAGAGAAGCACTTTGTCAAGCTGAACAAACAGAATTAAAAGATTTTGAAAGAGAGACAGCGAAATTTTTTGAAGCTTGTTTACCAATTGAAGAAATGGCAAAAAGAGGGGAAGATACCATGCGTTATGGACCTCTCAAACCAGTGGGTTTATCCGATCCTCGTACTGGAGAACGTAACTATGCGGTAATTCAATTAAGACAAGAAGATAAAGCTGGTCAACTTTGGAATATGGTAGGATTTCAAACTAATTTGCGTTGGGGTGAACAAAAACGAGTATTTCAAATGATACCTGGGTTAGAAACAGCCGAATTTGTCAGATTAGGAGTAATGCACCGCAATACTTTTTTAAATGCACCCCAGTTAATGTTAGCAACTTTGCAATTTAAAGAACGTCCCACCTTATTAGCTGCGGGACAATTAATCGGAACAGAAGGTTATACTGCTGCGTCTGCGGGAGGTTGGTTAGCAGGGACAAATGCTGCCAGATTAGCTTTAGGAAAAGAACCGTTAATTTTACCAGTAACAACCATGATGGGGGCATTATTTGAGTTTATCAGATCCGCTGCACCAAAACATTTTCAACCCATGGCTCCTAACTTTGGAATTATCCCAGATTTGGGTGTAAAAATTAAGAGTAAACCAGAAAAATATGGACGTTACCGCGATCGATCTTTAGCGGATTTAGCAACTTGGAAAAGGGAAAATTTACCCATTTTAATTGAAGATGAAAAATAGAGATAATTTGCATCGCTAAAATTTTTTAAACTCTGGTAGGGTAGACTTCTTTCTCTTGTGGGGTGGGCTTCTAGCCCGCCATAATCATACAATTTAAATATGGAAAATACTCACAAAAAGTATTTTAATCCTTCTGTTTTAACATCACTAAACCATGAATACCTACTGCTGTAATCACACCTCCTAATAATCCCCAAGTAGCATCTGCAAAAACATTAATTCGATGAGCTAAAGCTCGATGATATGCAAATTGTAAATTTCCTTCATTAGTCCTTTTATCATTGGCAATTTTTTCTACATAAGTTTCGGCCTTAATCAACGCTTCATAATCCACAGCAAAAAAATAAAGAGAAACCAATACTACCAGAAACCCAGGAACAACTAAAGTAAATAGTAAAATTACTGGACGTGTTTTCATAAAAACTTAGTGATTTACTGAATCTATATTATTTAACTTTATTTTCGTAAAATTTACAACTGACGCAAAAACCTCTCAAACTCTCATTTCTCCGTGTCCTCTGTGGTTAGTTATTATTAAGACATTAAGATCAAGTTGTATAGAAGGACGGTATTAAAAACAATTAAACGCAGATAAACGCGGATAAACACAGATAGATAATGATGATGATTCTGTGCAATCTCAGATAAAATTCGTATAAGTTATGAAAATCAAGGTTAAAATAACGAAATTAAATTTTATGCAGTTAGAAAAAATTGTCAAAACAACTCACTAACAAAGTTTTTCCCGGTTCAGTTATCAAATTAGATCATGGGTTAACATTAATTCATCAAGAGATATCCACTACACCAGTGGTGGTAAGTGACGTTTGGGTGCGTGCGGGTGCTAACCTAGAACCAGAACCCTGGTTTGGAATAGCACATTTTTTAGAGCACATGATTTTTAAGGGGACTCCCAACTTGCTTCCCGGGGAATTTGATGATCACATCGAAAAAATTGGCGGTGTCAGTAATGCGGCAACAAGTCACGATTATGCCCATTATTGCATTACAACCGCTGCTAATTATCTAGAAGATACTCTACCCCATTTAGGGGAATTACTCCTGAATGCAGCCATTCCTGACGACGAATTTATCAGAGAACGAGATGTGGTGTTAGAAGAAATTCGTGGTTATAATGATGATCATGATTGGCTAGGTTTTCAATCTCTGCTTAAAAATGTTTACCAAAACCACCCTTACGGACGTTCTGTATTGGGTACTGAGAAAGAATTGATGCAGCATTCCCCGGAAGCTATGCGTCGCTTTTATCGCAGTTATTACCAACCAGAAAATATGACTGTGGTAATTGTGGGGGGAATTGCTGAAAAAGCCGCTAGGGAATTGGTAAGCCGTGTATTTGCAGATTTTCCTGAACGGGATAATTGTCTCCAATTTACCAAAGTTCCAGCGCCGATAATTAAAGGCATTCGTCGTCATGAGTTAATATTACCGAGATTAGAGCAAGCGCGGTTAATGATGGCTTGGAAAGTACCGGGAGTAGAAGAATTTCGGGCTGTTCATGGGTTAGAATTATTGTCAGTGGTGTTAGGAGAAGGGCGAATTTCTCGGTTAGTATCTGATGTGCGGGAAGAAAAGCAACTTGTTCAAGACATTCGCTGTGATTTTTCTCTACAACAAGAATCAAGTTTATTCACAATTACAGCTTGGCTAGAATCAGAATATTTGGAACGAGTGGAAAATTTGATTTGTTCCCATCTGGAAAAATTGCAAAATCAAGAAATTAGTCAGCAAGAACTAAATCGTGTACGGAGGTTTTTATGTAATGATTATGCTTTTTCTACAGAAACACCAAATCAGCTAACTAATTTTTATGGTTATTATCATACTATTGCCAACGCTGAATTAGTTGTCACCTATCCCCAAGAAATCCAATCTTTCAATCCTCAAGAACTGCAAAAAATAGCTCAACAGTATCTTTCACCAGCTAATTATGCTGTGACAATTCTCCAACCTTGTTAATTATTAACCCGTGAAATTAAGAATGCAAAGTATTAATAGTTCCTCGCTCATTCATCGTACTGTATTAAGTAATGGCATTGTTTTATTAGTGTCAGAAAATCAAGCTGCTGATATTATTACCGGACGGATTTTTATTCGTGCTGGTAGTTGTTATGAACCACGGGAAAAAGCTGGTTTAGCTCATTTGTTATCAGCAGTAATGACAAGGGGTTGTGATGGTTTATCAAGCTTAGAAATTGCTGAAAAAATTGAATCTGTGGGAGCTAGTTTAGGTACAGATGCAGCTACAGATTATTTTTTGCTATTTTTGAAAACAGTAACTGCCGATTTTGTTGACATTTTAACATTAGCCGGACAATTATTGCGATCACCTACTTTTCCCGAAAATCAAATACAATTAGAAAAACGATTAGCAATTCAAGATATTCGTTCCCAAAAAGAGCAACCCTTTCACCTAGCTTTTGAACAATTGCGTCAGGTAATGTACTCAAATCATCCCTATTCTATGTCAGTTTTAGGTGATGAAACAACCATGAGCAATATTACCCGTGCTGACTTAGTTGAATATCATCAAACTCATTTCCGTCCTGATAATATTGTTATTAGCATTGCCGGACGCATTAAAGCAGAACAAGCAGAAAAGCTAATTACAAAGATTTTTGGTGATTGGAAAATACCCACTTCTATCAAACAACCTCTTAATTTACCATCAATTATTATCTCACCAAAACCATGTATTAAACCCCTAAATACCCAACAATCTATTATTATGTTAGGTTATTTAGGACCATCAGTAAATAACCCAGAATATGCCGCTCTTAAATTACTGTCTAGTTATTTAGGTAATGGTCTTTCTAGTCGTTTATTTGTAGAATTGCGAGAAAAGCAGGGTTTAGCTTATGATGTATCTGCTATTTATTCTACCCGACTATTTCCCGCTGCTTTTATAGTTTATATTGGTACTGCACCAGAAAATACCAAAATTGCTTTTCAAGGACTCCGCCATGAAGTAGAATTATTATCTAACACCGAACTATCAGCGACAGCATTACAAACCGCTAAAAACAAAATTATCGGTCAATATGCTTTAGGTAAACAAACTAATGGACATATTGCTCAAATATATGGTTGGTATGAAATTTTAGGTTTAGGAATTGAATTTGATCAACAATTTCCCGAACTAATTAATAATGTCACAGCAACGGAGGCAATCACATCTGCTCGTAAATATTTACAAACACCATACTTGTCTATAGTTGGACCAGAAGAAGCTATTGAGACTGTCATTTTTTAACATCCTCATCTCAAAACAACCTGAAATTGCGGAGGTTGGGTTGACCCAAGGAAACCCAACAAAATCTCCTCGCCTTCAGTGTAATATAATATGAGCATAGGAAACTTATATAAAAGTTATAAAAGTTCTATGAAAGTTAGTCACATAACAAGTATCCCCAAATTCAGCGCCAATTGTTGTTATTGTTTACTATTGTTAATAACAACACCCCTATTAATTAGTTCATCTGCATTAGTATCAATAGGACTGCCATTTAAAACCGCTCAATTAAACCCAGAAACGAAAATTAACCGTCCTCTCCTAAAACTGGGTAGTCAAGGGGAGCGCGTTACCGAACTTCAAGCAGCTTTGAAGATTTTAGGCTTTTATACGGGAGATGTAAATGGTACGTATCAACAAAATACAGCTATGGCCGTTTATCGCTTTCAGCAAGCTGCCGGTTTAAATCCCAATGGTAATGTAGATAATATTACTTGGCAAAGACTATTTCCCAGCCCTGCAAATATCTCTTCATCACCTAATACTATCAATAGTATTACTAATATTCCCAGTCAAATCAATAATAAACCCAAAATTAATAACCCAACTATCAAACGCACAACCCCGGCAAATAAAATTCAACCAACTCCTATTAATCAGCAAATACCTGGTATCCAATATACAACCGAGGGATGGCCAATTTTGCGTTTAGGCATGAGTGGTCCAGAAGTAATTAAGTTGCAAAAACAACTACAAAATCTGGGGTTTTTAACTGGTAAAATAGATGGGTATTTCGGAAGATCCACGGAAACAGCAGTCAAATCTGCTCAACTCCGTTACGGACTAAAACCTGACGGTGTAGTTGGTGGTGGTACATGGAAAGTTTTTATAAAACGCACTTCCCAATAACGATAAAAATATGAAACACTTCCTCTTAACTTGGCTTGGTACTGCGGTAGCATTGTTAATTACAGCTAAAATTGTCCCTGGTATAATTCTCAGTGGCTTTACTGCAGCTTTAATGGCCGCTATTGTCATTGGTTTAGTAAATGCCATTGTTCGCCCTATTTTGCAGATTTTAGCATTTCCTATCACCTTCATTACTTTAGGTTTATTTACATTTGTAATTAATGGCTTAACTCTATGGTTTGCGAGTTCCATAACTCCCGGTTCTGGGTTTGAAATTCGGGGTTTTATTCCCGCTTTTTTCGGTTCAATAGTCCTATCCATTGTTTCTGGTATTATTAACCAAGTTGTTAATACAATTGATTAAATATCAATTTTTAATCACTTTTTTTAATCACTTTTAAATTGTGGTGCGGGCATCTTGTCCGCTGTATTTATACAAATTAAATACAAATTAAATGCAGTATAGTTTAGCAACGGCTAGAGTTAACGCTCCTCCTTTGTCTTGGAATCGAAAAATCTGTTTAGGAACTAATAAAGTTATTTCCACAGATGTGATTTCTGAAGCTGCGAGTATTGCTGATGCCTCTGCTACGCTAGATGTCCCCACTAACTTAGTAATACTATGATTAGGATTAGGAACAAATACATTATTTAAAAACTCAGAACTAAAGGTTTTTAAAGGTAAATTTTCTAAATCACAAAATTCTACCAAACCAATTTCTGAAGCTTTTTTATCAATAGTTGCAATTCCAGCTATTTCATTATACACAAGTTGGTACTCTTGGAAAACCTTTTTAATAGCAGCTTTAATTAACCCCTGGGAAATTCCTTGTTGACAACCAATTCCCACCCATAAACTTTTTTTATATGCCACATTATGCACTTCATTTTGTAATAGGACTAATTAGTTTCCTGTTTAAGTTGGATGTGACCAGAACCACAATTAGGACAATTAGCCATGACAAAACCCCCACTAAATAAATAGAGGGGGTGATGTAGTTGTAAAAAATAAACCTGGCATCGAGCTATTTTGACATGGGGCTACCCCCAAACTATCGTCGCCGCAGCAGCGTTTCACCTCTGAGTTCGGGAAGGGATCA